>JAZFUB010000048.1:0-3544 GCA_036447015.1 Thermoguttaceae bacterium
TGCTGATCGCGTTCGGCGTGGTCTTGGCCAATCGTTTCAAAGGAACAAGCGACGAACCGTCGACCGCCTCGTCCGACGACAAGGAAAAACCTTCGCCAACGGCCGAACCACAGACGACGAAAGACACGACCCTCGGCAGACCGGCGCTGGTCGCCGACAAGCCTTCCTTGACGGGGAAGGACAATGGCATACCCGACACGATCAACCAATGGAACGTGGTTTCGGACTCCGATGCGACGGGCTCGACCCTCCCTGCACAGCCGCCGTCGTCCTATATGCCGAATCCCCAGACCACAGGGACTGCCGACCCGTATGATCCGTATGCCGGGTCGTCGCGTTACGGGAACTACACGGGTACGTTGCAGCAGCAAACGCCCGGCGTCGGCACGCAAGCAGCGGGAGGGGCATCCAATCCGTTCTACGACCGACCGGCCGTCGCATCGCCGCAGTCTCCGGGCACCGGCGTCGGTGGCACGACATCCAGGTCCTTCAACGTTCTTCGTCCGTCGCCGACCGGTCCGGCCTCGTCGTCGAGCGGGATCGGCGGAACGCCCGGGCCCAGCACGTATCCCTACAACAGTCCGTATTCCTCGGGCAGTTCGACGCTTCGATCAACGCCCACGACCAGTCAAGGATTGCCCTACTCGCCGCCCGCACCGACCACGTCCGGTTCTCTGTACGGTCCTTCCGCCGCCCCGGTTTCGACGTACGGCGGATTGGACCCTCGCAACGAGAACGGGGAGTATGAAGTCCAACCGAACGACAGCTACTGGAAGATCTCCCAAAAGCTGTACGGTTCGGGCGCCTACTTTCGGGCCCTGGTCGAGCAGAACCGCGACCGGATTCCACGAGAGGATCGGCTCGCCGTGGGCGACCTGATCTCTGCTCCGACCATTGCCGAATTGGAGAAGGCGTATCCCGACTTGTGCCCCAAGCCGAGTCGCAGAGCGGCGGTTCGCAATTTGGCCCGGGCGGCCGGCATGCATTCCCCCTACGGCGGTGGTCCGACCTATGTCGTCGAAGAGGGGGATACGTTGTACGACATCGCCCGATATGAGTTGGGCAAGGCCTCGCGCTGGTCAGAAATCCACGCACTCAACAGCCACATCCTGGGCAAGGATTACGACTACCTGGTCCCCGGCACGCGGCTGACCCTGCCGGGCAGCGAAACGGCCGACACGCTCACCAATCGCCCGGGCAACGGTTCGATCTACCAGCGTTGAGCAGTGAATGGGCGGATGGCCACTCGACCGACACGAATCGTTTCGGGCGGACAGACCGGCGTGGATCGCGCCGCGTTGGATGCCGCGATCGCGCTGGGCATTCCTCACGGCGGATGGTGTCCGCGGGGCAGATCGGCCGAAGACGGTCCGATTCCCGACCGCTATGAACTGATCGAAACCGATTCGACCGAGTACCGGGTGCGGACCGAACGCAACGTGCTCGACTCGGACGCCACGTTGATCCTCTTTCGCGAGCGAATCGGCGGGGGCACGGAACTGACCCTGCGTCTGGCCCGACAACACGGCCGCCCACATCTGGCGATCGATCTGGACGACCCACCGTCGAGCGACGAATTTCACGCCTGGATGCAGACCAACCAGGTCGGCGTGCTTAACGTGGCCGGTCCTCGCGAGAGCCAGAATCCCGACATCGCGGCGGCAGCCCAGTGGTTCCTTCAGACCATGTTCGAGGCCTGATCGGCTGGCATCGCAACCAGCGCGAAAGCGCGGAACATACGGTTCGCTGCGCCATCGTCGTTTAGCGGCCGGGCTTGCCCGGCGGGTTTCGAACTGCTCTGGTCGGCAAAACGCGCCGGGCATGCCCGGCCGCTAAACGCGCTTGCGATGCAATTTCCTACAAAACGGTTGATGCTTCTGCGGGAAATCGGTACGATAAACGGATAGAGGCTCCCCGGTGGGGGTCCGGAAAACGGACAGATGGAGGTCTGACCATGTCTACGCTTTGGATTGCAGTTGCCGTACTGGCAGTCACACCGCCGCAGGGTGAGGCCTCGCCGGTGACCGTGTCGTCTGCCATTGCAGCGGAGAACGTGTGTCTGGTGTCGTTTCGCACCGGAATCGAGCTTCGAGACGCGGCCCGCGAGGCGTTGCGGCGTTGGGCTAAGGTGGGTGATAAAGAGGCCACCCTCGCGGCCGGGGAGTTCCTGGTCCTGTACCGCGAATTGCAGGCCGATACCCAAATGGCCCTGGCACTGCGCGAGCCGCTGCGTGGCAAACTCCGTAGCCGTCTGCTGGGACTGACCACGCAGATCAAGACGCGAGCGGCCGTCGAACGGCGTTTGGCCCGAGACAAGAAGCCCGGGTCGGTCGATGCGGCCAAGCAGCGCGAGGTGCTCGGCCAGTTCGGTTTCTCCGGTCAGACCGACTGGCCCGGCGCCATGCGAGGAGCCTTTGGCGGTGCCGCCGGGGTCAACGACGATTACGGCGAAGATCTGATCGAGCTGATCCAGATGACAATCTCGCCGAAGACCTGGGACATCAACGGCGGGCCGGGGGCCATCTACTATTGGCGGCCCGGTCGAGCGCTGGTCGTAACCGCGCCGGGTGAAATTCACGACCAGATCGGCGACGTGCTGGAACTGTTGGGCAAGGCGGGGCGATAGGTTGCAACCGAGAATTACCCGCCATGCACGCAGAAATCATCGCCATCGGTGACGAAATCACCAGTGGCCGGCTCCTCGACACGAATACGCAGTGGCTCTCTCAGCGGCTCGAAGAGATGGGGATCCGTGTCCTCTATCACTCGACCGTCGCCGATGAACTGGAGCCTTGCGCCGAGGTCTTCCGCCGGGGACGAAAGCCCACGGTGGGCATCACCGCCAGCAAGACGACCATCATCCTGCGGATCGCGGCCGAAGGGGCCACGGAGGAAGCCTGTTATGCGGCCATGGAGCCGACGATCGCCACGATTCGCGAGTGCCTCGGGACGCTCGTCTTCGGCCAGGACGACGAAGAGCTACAGGACGCGGTCGTCCGACTGTTGCGTCAACAGAAAAAGACGCTGGCGACCGTCGAATGGGGAACGGCCGGAATGGTCGCCGGCTGGCTCGACGGTGTGCCCGAGGCCAACGGCTATTACCTCGGAGGGCTCGTCACTCCCGTCGACGCGACGCTGCAGAACGTGCTCGGCATCGAAGCGGATCTGCTTGCGAAGCATGCCTCTGCGGGCCGCGAAATGGTGGTGGCCATGGCGGCCGGTTGCCGACGTCGGTTCCATTCGGATTACGGCCTGGCGGTGGGACGTTTTCCCGAGTTCAACGCCTCGTCCCGGGAGCCGAAGCGGGTCTTCATCGCGTTGGCCGACGTCGATGGGGTCCAAGTCGAAAGTTTTCCCTTCACCGGCGACCCGGCCCTGTTGAAGATCTATTCCGCCAAACGAGCTCTGGATCTGGCCCGACTGGTGATGCTTGGGGAGTGATTCAGTAGGGCTAATACTATGGCGCTAGATTGCGTTGCAAGCGTGTTTAGCGGCCGGGCTTGCCCGGCGCGTTTTTGCCGACCAGAGCAGTTCAAAACACGCC
>JAZFUB010000049.1:0-4889 GCA_036447015.1 Thermoguttaceae bacterium
TTCGGGGGGGGGGTGGCCGGGGGTTTTTGGGCCGCCGGTAACAAATAAAACGGGGCGGGCCACCCCCGGCCGCTAAACGGCGATGGCGCAGCGAACTTGACTGCCCCCTTACAAAACGGCGGGTCAAGGGCACTTCACCAATAGCCGGCCAGCAATTCGTCGACCGCTTCTTCGGCCGGGCTGCTCTTCTTACTGGTTTGCCGGATCGTGCTCATCTGCTCGAATTCGTGGAGCCAGTCCAATTTGGCCAACGAAATCATTGGACTGAGCGATTCCAGTTCCGCGGCCTGTTTCACGACGGCATCGGCCACCGGCGCCGTGATCAACCGCAGCATCGTCAGCGGATTCGTCTGATGCGCCCGGGCAATGGTCTGATCGGTCCCGTTGACCAATCCGTCGCGGTTGTAGTCGTACTGGTCGTCAATCCGGGCCGGGTCGACCGCACTGTGCTGGAAGTTGCGTGCAACGATCTCGTCGGTCGCGTTGACGATTGTGTTGATCGCACTGTCGCCTGCTTCGCCAGGGGCGTTGCCGAAGTAGAAGACGTCGGGCTGGGCCAGGCCGGTGTTTTCGGTCGCCCTCACCGTCACTTGTAGCCACTGTTTTTCGATGGCGTTGTCGGGCCAAATGATCGTCACGCGATCGGAACCGCCGACACCCTCATCTTGGCGAATTGTCATTGAGAGTGGATCGGGCGCATCGGCCCAACCGCTGGGATCGCTGCCGTTGCCGACCTTGAAGACAAAGTCCTCCGCAGCGTTAAGCTTCGCCAGGTCCCTCGGCCCGGCGATGTCGACCATGATGCCGTTGAGCCCCTTGGCATAGCTGGTGTAATTGGCAAACCTAGCCGTCCGACCGGGCATCAACGCGACTTTGTTGTAGGCCCGGGCTGCGTCATCTTGGACGTCTGCCGCCTGGTTGTTTCCGTCGAATGTGGAGTTGTTGTAGAAGACGTGTCGACCGGCCACGTGTGAGAGGTGTAGCGTGAAGTCGGCCGAGAAGGCATCCAACGGCGTGCCTTGCAGGTCGAGAACGGCCCCCGCCGGAACCGTTAGACTATGCATCCCGCTCGCAAGTTCGACGGGCAGATCGAAGACGGCCGTCTTGCCGTCGACGACGGTCACACCGGTAGCCGGCACGCCATCCACCGCCAAGTCCGACGCATCGAGGGTGGTAAGAAGCACGGCCTGACTGAAGTGAACCGTGACGCGTTCCGGCGCGGTCGAGAGTTGAGCGCCGTTCGCCGGATCGGAGGCGGTCACATGCATCGGCGGTAAGGCCCCGCTCTGGCCACTGACTTTCAGCACATATTCCCCCGAGGTCTCCTCAGCCGCCCGAACCTGAACCGTGTAGGTGCCCGTCGTGGTCGCGGTATGGGTCAGCAACGCATTGCGTCCGTCTGCCGCACCATTGTCGTCCTCGGCCACGAGCGTCCCAAGCGGGTCGTACAAATCGAGACGCGGGTCCAGCCGATTGAAGAACTCACGTGGCCCGTCACCCGGCGTGGTGGTAGCGATGGTCAGCCGATTGCCGGCCTCGACGCCGAAGGCGTAGCGATCTTCAGGCGGCGGCCAATCGGCCAGATAGACAGCGCCCGCGTTATTGCCCCCTGCGTCGTCTACGGATACTCCCACAAGGACAGTCTCGCCGCTGATACCCACTGGATGAAACGGGTTCCGTGCGAACGACGGATCGGAGATGACCAGTTTGCTTTTCTCGATCCACCGCTCGCCGTCGAACTCAAAAAGATAGGTGGCGGTCATACGTTGTTCGGAGTATTGGTCGATATCGGCACCCACGACGGCCCGGTTTCCGCTGAGCGATACATATCTTCCGAAAGAGGCGCGCAAGGTATTCGAAACATCCCAAGCGGTGAGTTTCGCTTCTTGTTTGAAGGTGTTGCCATCGAGCCGGAAAACGTAGGCGGCCCCCCTGAATTCACCGGTGGGCGCACTCCCCAAAGCGCCAACGATGGCCATGTCACCGCTGAGAACCAGATGTCGGCCGAAATTGGCCGCGATGGGGCTGTCGGGAGCGGTGAGCATCTGTTGCTCGACCCACTGGTTTCCGTCAAACTGAAAGACGTAGACGACGCCGACGCTCGCACCGGTCTCGTCGGTTCGCCTCGCTCCGACCAGGGCCGTATCGTCGACGATCGCTATGGATCGGCCGAAGTATTCTTCTACGGCCGGATCGTTTGTGACGAGTTTATGCTGCTCGATCCAGACGCTGCCATCGAACCGAAAGATCCAGGGCGCGTGCAAAGAATGGTTCCCGATGATGGCCGTGTCACCCGAAAGGGCCACACCTCTCCCGAAATAGTCTCCGAGCTCACCGTCGGGGGCCTGGAGCTTCTGCTGTTCGATCCACCGGCTACCGTCGAAGCGGTAGATGTACGCTGAACCGAACTTGCCATCGCTGTATAGGGCTCCCACGATGGCGGTCTCTCCGTCGATGAACACGGAGCTACCGAAGTTAGTGCCACCTCCCGCGTCGGAGGCAACGAGTTTCTGCTGCTCTGTCCATTGGACGCCATCGAACCGGTAGATATACGCTGCGCCGCTGCCGTTCCCTAAATCATCATCTCCATTTGCACCAACGAGGGCCGTATTGCCGCTTATCGACACTGCACCGCCAAAATGGTCGCCGGGTTCCGCATCGGAGGCGACCACCTTCTGCGATTCGTTGATCGAGTCGCCGTATCCGGGAGCGTGCAGCGTATGTCCTAGCACGATTCCGCTTGACGTGATGTCTTGGGCATCGACGTGCCAGTCGTAGGTCTCGAAGTCGGCGTCCCGGCTCACCACGAGGCTGTAGTCCCTTCCCGGATCGCCGGTCACGTGAAGGTAATAGGTGTCCGGGCCGGCGTCCCACGTATGATCTACAAAGTTGCTGACCACTTGGTCAGCACCGTCGGACGGTAGGCCGACGGCCAACAGATTCTGCCGGTCATCGTAAAGTTCCAGCGTCACTTCGCCGGGGATGGTGGCATGGAGCGTGGTCAGTACCATCGTGGCCGATTGACCGTCATTGAGCGTAAAACGATACCAATCGTCCTCGCCGTCGGCCGGTTCGGTGATTCGAATCCCATCGTAGCCGCGTCCGTCGTTCGGCAGCGGATTGTTGTCGTTTTGCTGGAACTTGATTCTGAACTGGGACCCCAGTTCCAGACCGGCTTTGTTGGCCTCATCGGCCAAATCAACGACATACTGACGCCAGACGCCCGACGGCTGATTTTCGGGCGAGAAGATCGAATGCCATGTGCGATACTCAGTACGCTCGCTGCTGATCGAGACACCATCGCCCGGCGTGCGGACCGGGAAGTTGCCCGGCAGAGGGTCCTCCTCGTCGTTCCATTCAGCATGGTAGAAGCTCAGCAGGGCCTCGGTATGGCCTGAGAGGTCGACCCTCCAGATCGCTTCATTGAGGTTCCCCTCGCCATTGGTGCAGTCCATCAGCAGCGCGTAGGAGCCCTCCGCTGCGCCGTAGGCGTCGGTCACTTGGATACGGCCTTCCGGACGCTGAGACGAAGTAGACCACCCGGGAGGAAGGCCTTCGCCCGATTCGAAATCCTCGGAGGCGATTTCGGGGCCGAACGCCATCGGTAGCGAGCCGAGCACGGCGCCGCGCTCACCCGGGCCGTCGCCGAGCGTTAGAAACGTGGCATCGAGATCCTGGGCCGTGGCCGGGTCGTCGTTCGACGGACCGCCCTGTTCTTCAACTTCGACCGCGGCGTTGAGAATCAACTGTACCATGTAGAGCCCACCGCTGCCGGGCATGGCGCCGACCTCGATCGTGTAGGTGCCGTCGATCGTGGCGGGCAGGGTTTGCAGCAGGGCCCGCTGGCCCGGGGCAACCGCCGTAGCGCTGCCGATCGTTTTGCCGGTGGGATCGAAAATCTCGACGGTCGGCTGGAAGGTCTCGCTGGCGAAGATCACCAACGTGATCGTTTGACCGGCGTCCAACTCGATCGTCCAGCCATCGGTGTCGACCGACTTGCCGCCGCGATCCGTCGAGTCTTTCGGCTGGGCGGTCTCGATGAAACCGCTGGCCATCGGGTCATAGATCAGGCTTCCCCAAGGAGGTTTCGCCTCCAACGGGCCGGGATAGCGGAACAAGTCGCCGTCGGCGCTGAACGTCACGACGAAATCACCTCCGGCCGTCCCGTCGCCGGAGGGAATCGTCGTGGCCGGGTCGGGTTCACCGTCGAGGTCGTTGCCGGCGAGGTCTTCGAAGCCCGTGTCGCCGCTGTGAAGCGAAAGCGTGTAGACGTCGTCCGGCAGGTGCGCATACGCGACGGTCAGTGTCGAGGTCATCGGGCTGTAGTGAAACCAGGCCGGCTCGTGAGTTCCGCTATGTCCGCCCACGAGTTCGACGTCCGAGGCATCCAGGACCGACGCGTTGAGTTCTTCGTCAAACCGGGCCGTATAGACGAACGTTCCCCAGGACACGACGCTGTCGCGCACGACCGACGACGCGATCACGCGCGGTCCGGTGCCGTCGACATCCGGCTCGCCCAAGGCCAACGGGCCGAACGGCGCCGGATCAAACGGCCCTGAACTACCGGAAAGCAGTCTGCGATCCTCCAGGCGTTCGATCCTGAGCCTGCAACGACCGATCCGGGAGCGGTTGTCGTGCCCAGTTTCCCGCCGCCGCGACCGAAGACCACAACAAGTGTACCGCAAGCGCATATCTCCCCCTTTGCCCAACGGTGCAGAAAGCCCCCGCCTAAGGATCGCGAGCGAAGCGTCGCGATCCGATGCTGCCCCACATTACTAATGCGCCGGAGCAACGAAGTGTTGAGAAAAAATCCGAAGAATGTCCGCGATGTCCATGATTCGTGAGAAATGCAGCCTAGCCGCTCATCCGCCAGTCGAGTGTGACGGGGT
>JAZFUB010000050.1:0-5220 GCA_036447015.1 Thermoguttaceae bacterium
TGGATGATCTCGATCTGGGGGCGGCCAACCCTTGGGGCGTTGCTTGCACGGCCGACAGCAAGACGATCTGCGTGACTCATGCCGGCACCCACGAGATGAGCATCGTCGACGCAACGGGCATGTTGGAGAAGCTGGCGGCGATGCCCGAGGAAAAGGATACGAACGCGACCAATACGGGCCTCTACGCTACACCGACCGTAGCCGACGTCCCCAACGACCTGGTGTTCCTGGTCGGGTTACGACGACGGATCCCGCTCGGCGACGGCGATGTGACCGCCAACGGCCCCCGCGGTCTGGCGGTGGTCGGCTCGAAGGCCTTTGCGGTTGGCTACTTCACTGACACTCTGTCGGTGGTCGATCTGGAACATGAACCGGACCAAGCCGTCAGCACGATTGCCTTGGGCCCGGTGCCGGACATGAGCGTCGAGCGTCGCGGCCAGATGTACTTCCACGACGCGACCGTCTGCTTCCAGCACTGGCAAAGCTGTGCCAGTTGCCATCCGGACGCCCGGCCCGACGGCTTGAACTGGGACCTTATGAACGACGGGCTGGGTAATCCGAAGAATACTCGAAGCATGCTCCTGGCCCACCGGACCGCGCCGTCGATGTCCTCGGGCGTCTTTCCCAACGCCGAAGCGGCCGTGCATAGCGGCTTTTTGGCCCTGCTGTTCACCGCCGGCACGGAAGAGGTAGTTGAGGGGCCGATCAACAAGTATCTGAAGTCGCTCCAGCCGGTTTCCAGTCCGTATCTGGTCGACGGCAAGCTCAGTCCGGCGGCCCGGCGGGGTGAGAAACTCTTCTTCGACGCGAAGATCGACTGTGCGAAGTGTCACCCCAAACCGCTGTTCACCGACAAGCTGATGCACGACGTCGGCAGCCGCGGCCAATACGACCGCCGCGACACGTTCGACACGCCCACGCTGATCGAATGCTGGCGAACGGCCCCCTACCTGCACGACGGACGGTACACCACAATCCAGCAACTGCTGACCGAAGGCAAGCACGGTAACCACGGCGAGCACGTCGTCACACTCACCAAGAAGCAAAGCAACGATCTGGCCGAATACGTGCTGTCGTTACCTGCCACAGTGTCCATCGGCGAGAAATCGGCCGACGCATCAACGGACCCAAAGCCCGTCGAGATGACCGCGCCCGTTGATGCACCCGAAGACGCCGACCCAACCACCGACAAGGAGCCCACGGCAGAGAGCGGCATGAAGCTCACCGCTTTGGGCAAAGTTATCGACGCCGAGGGCAACCCGGTCACGTCGGCAACGGTCTACTTGCGTAAGTGGGACTTTATTCGCGTAAGCGACGACCCTTACAACCAGAATCCTCAAGACGTGCTGGCCACCACGAAGACGGACGCCGAGGGCACGTTCCGGTTCGAGAACGTCACGGCTCCGCCGTCAGAGCAGCACTGGAACGAAAGGGCCCCCTGGGGCGTTGTCGTCATGGCCGAGGGATACGGGATGATGTGGCAATACCTGCGAATGGCTCGCGACGACACGCCTATGATATTCACGCTTCAGCCGGAGGCGACGGTCACCGGGAGGCTTGTTGATTCGAAGGGCTCGCCGATTGCCGGCGCTGAGATCAAGGTTACGGGGTTCGCCGCATTGGGGAGTCCGATTCGTGGCTCTCGCACTGAAGAGCGTTTGAACTTGTGGTACTCGCGACTGGGGCCGAAAGTGCAGACTCAAGCGGACGGCCGGTTCATTGTCGATGGGTTGCCGCCGCAGATGCGCGTGCGGTTGTATGCCCAGCACGAGCAGTTCGTCCGGACGCGTATCTTCGCGGCCACGACGAACGATCCCCGGCCGGATCTCGAAGAGGTGATGGTTCGTTCGGGTGAACGTCAAGTAACAAAACACAAGGTCCACACCGGCGACTTTACGGTCGAAATCAAGCGAGGTTTCCATGTCCACGGCCAGACCGTGCTTGGCGATCCGAAACGACCCTGTCCCGGGGCGACAGTGGTACTTTATTGGAAAGACCGCGCTCACTTCGCGATTGCCGACACCGAAGGCCGATTCGTGTTCCACGGGCTCAGCGAGCCGCAATGGTACGTGCATGTGTTACCGTCCGAGATGGGAGAGTATCTGGGCCGGCGGATTCAACTGCCATTGCTCAGTCCGGAGAAACCGGAGGCCGAAGTCGAGGTCGAACTGCCGCGGGGCGAAGTGGTTCGTGGTAGGGTCGTGGATGAAAAAACGGGCAAGGGGGTTCCCAGCGGCCATGTTTACTTCAATGACGGACTGCCCGAGTATGCCCCGGACCGCTTGCAAGGCTCCTGACCGGTCACCGACGACGACGGTCGCTTCGAGATTGCCGTTCCCGCGGGCAAAGGTACCCTGATCATCCGGGGACCGGTCGATGGTTACAACATTTCAGAGCTGCCGCCCGGTGAACAGTCTGACCCAAGATACGTTCGCTTGATCGAAGTTACCCCGGGCGAGTCCACGTCCGATGTCCGATTCACCGTCGGTCGGGGCCTGGTCATCAACGGCCGGGTTACCGATCCGCAGGGCAAACCGGTTGCCGACGCCGAGGTGAAGACGCTTCGGCTTCGCAATGACAGCCGTTTCAAGGAAGCCGTCACCCAAACGGATGCTCAAGGACGGTTCACCCTGGCCGGGTTACCGGCTTCCGACGCGCAAGAATTGCAAATCAAGCACGGCGAGCAAAAGCTTATCGAAGAGGTTCTGGTCGAGGCCGATGAGCAAGCAGAGGCGACGCGTATCGTGAACATCGACGTCCAACTTCAACCGGGGGCCACGGTCAAGGGCCACCTGCTGGTCGACGGCCGACCGATGGCCGGCCGTCGAATTGATTTGTATAGGAGCCGGCCCCACGAACGCGAAGGGTATGCAATCCAGGTCGCCCAGGTCGCTCATGCGAAGACCGACGACGCCGGGCGGTTCGAGATCCAGACGATTCTGCCCGGCAAGGGTTTCTTCTTGTCGAACGATGAAGAACAGTTCAGCGGTCTGAACAGTAATGACTTCAGTCTCGAATCGGGCCAGGTCTATGAGTCGCCCACGCTCGAGATGCGGCAGAGGGCCAAGAGTGTCTCGGGGAGGATCGTCGATCCCGAGGGCAACCCGGTCGCTGGGGGCACGGTCAAGGGCCGGGCGTTGGTTCATGGCCGGGCAATCGGCGGCATTCCTGTCGATCTGCGTCAGTACCGGACCTCCGAAGGCGAGACCCGTTGCGTGTTTGCCGATCGTGCGTATACAGACGACGGCGGGCGATTCGAATTCGACGCGGTTCCAGCCGGCGCGGGATTCCAAGTGACGACGAGTGACCAACAGATCGTCAATGCTCGGAAGTCCATGTACTCCATCCCCACATTCCGTCTGACACCGGACCAGACTTATGAAATGCCTACGTTCGACTTCTTGCCCGAGCATATCCACGTCTCGGGCGTTGCTGTCGATTCCGACGGTAACCCGATCTCAGGGGCGCTAGTCAGTGTCAGGCAGCCCGCCAACTGGCACGCGGCGTCCGTACGCGGCCCAACGGACAAGGACGGGCGTTTTACCCTGTGGGTTGCTCGCGGCGTGCCCATGACGATCGATGCTCATGTTCTGCCGCCCTGGAACGCCGAGGACCGATCGATCCGTCTTCGCGGCAAAGTGGAAGCCATGCCGGACGACAAAAACATCCGGATCATACTCGTCGACACACGCCAATCCGGTCGGACGGAGTAGACGCGGCTGACGCAAGGTGGCCCCGGCGCTTTCGATGTCCCCTACTCTTTTTCACTCCCCTTTTTCACGCCCCTTTTTCACTCCGGGCTTGCCGCCCGCGCCGTGTGGTCTATAATATTAACAGTTGCATCTGTTACAAACGAATCCCAGTTCTCGAATCGGTCTTGAGGGGCTGGGGAGCAATAAACAACTTCCCCGTTTAGCTGCCGCCGGTACGGCGGCTTGACGCTTGAGTACACTTTCGGCAAAGCCGCCGTACCGGCGGCAGCTAAACGGGATATCGAAATCGGAAAGGTATTTTCCGGTCAACCCTAAGCGGTCACTTTTTCGGGGGAGGAGCCATGCTTTATGAAATGCCTGAGTTGCCGTTTGCTTTCGATGCGTTGGAGCCGCACATCGATCGCACGACCATGGAAATCCACTTTACGAAGCACCATGCGACGTATGTGGCCAACCTGAATACGGCCATCGAGGGGCACGATTTCGGCAATCCGACGATCGACGAGTTGGTCGCGTCGATCCATGCATTGCCCGACAAACTTCGTACGGCCGTCTGCAACCAGGGCGGAGGCCACGCCAACCATTCGCTCTTCTGGACAATTTTGTCGCGTTCCGGCGGCGGCGAGCCCCAGGGCGATTTGGCCGCGGCCATCAAGGGAGAGTTTGGTGGGTTCGAGCGATTCAGGGAGGCATTGACCCGGGCCGCACTGACGCAATTCGGCAGCGGCTGGGCCTGGTTGAGCGTCGATCCCGACAAAAAGCTCGTCGTCGAGAATACGCCCAACCAAGACAGCCCGTTGATGCACGGACACACACCGGTGCTGGCAATCGACGTTTGGGAGCACGCCTATTACCTGAAGTACCAGAACCGACGGGCCGAATACGTGGCGGCGGTGATGAACGTCATCGACTGGGAGGCCGTCAACCGACGCTACGTCAGAGCGATTCAGAGAGAGACCCGTTTCGTTCACTCGCCTGAATGACTCGCGGACGGAGAACTCCGACCGTATAGCTGCTCCCGGTACGGCGGCGTGACGGTGAAACAAAGTGCAGCAGCAGAGCGGCCGTGCCGGGGCAGTTTGGCGGTCGAAACGCGAAAGGCGGATCCATCCGTTAGACGCCGGCGTTGTGGCAGTGTGGCAACGGTCCCCGCCACCTGCTGCGGGGGCGGCAGCGTCGAATCTCTTTTCTTCGATGAAAAGGATTCGCGCTGCCGCCTTATTTCTTGGTTCTTCAGGATACATTGTGGCTGCTTGGTAAATGCCTTCCTGGAAATGGGAATAGCAAAAGGCTCAGCCAGAACTTATCAACACGACCCGTTCTCAGTTTGAGTATTTCTGCACTTCACCCATCACCTGCTATCTCCTCAGACTTCCCATAGCGGCCATTTTCACACTCTCAAGAATACTGCCATTGACCCACCTGCGATGGTGTCTATAATCCGCCCGATTCCGTCGGCAGACGCGCCGGTTACCGCAGGCTCCGCAGATGTAATTCACACAAGATG
>JAZFUB010000051.1:0-6993 GCA_036447015.1 Thermoguttaceae bacterium
TCAGATCGGTCCAGCCCATGTCATCGACCAGGATGATCACGAAGTTCATTGGCCGGTCCGACGGCTGTTTCGCTGCCGCCACGCGAGCCGAACCGAAACCGGCGAGCAATGCCAGTGTGGCAAAAAGGGCAAATCGGGCGACACATCTTCCACGGTCGATACAAAGCATAAGTGTGTTCCTCTTGCTTGGAGTGCGATCGGCGGGCGTGGCCGCGCGGGGAATGGTCGGAAAACTCTCGCTATCCTACCACTTCAGCGGGGAGGTTGCAAATCGCTCGGGACTCTCGCGAACTGCCCACATGAACCAACTGTGTAGTAAATGCGTAAACCCAAACTCATACCAACCCGAAGCGCAAGCGACGATAATAGCGTCAACTTCCTCGCCCACGTTTCGGGTTAGTGAATGGCAGCCACCCGGCCCGGGAATAAATGGGCCCAAACTGACGGATTCATAAAAAACAACCGGATTCACAGCCCAATCGTGAAACTTCTTGCCGTTTTCCGCGTGTATTCTCATAGCGTGGACCCGACGTGCAAGCCGTGGACATAGCTCGCGATAGGGGTTTGACAGCCTATCTTTCGGTCGGGAAGATGGGCTATGTGTCGTTTTCGCCGATTGCCGGAACCTCGGCGGGAACTTTCGGCACTGCCGGCGCGTCTTAATCTATGAGTCAGCCGTGAACGACGACGCCCAATTGATCGATGAGACCCTGGCAGGCCAATCGACCGCGTTTGGCCACTTGGTGCGCAAATACCAGGATCGACTGTACAACACAGTGGTCCACGTGGTAGGCAGCACCGAGGATGCGCGGGATATCGTCCAGGACGCGTTCGTCCAGGCCTTCATCAAGTTGGACACGTTTCGCGGCTCCAGTGCCTTTTACACGTGGTTGTATCGCATCGCTTTCAATCTGGCGATCACCCACCGGCGACGCAGACGGCCGACGCTGTCGGTCGAGCAGGTCCGGGAAACCAGTGGCACCGAACCGATGGATACCGACGACGGCCCGGGCGACAAGCTGCTGCGCGAGGAACGCTGTGAGCAAGTTCGCCAGGCAATGGGCCAACTGACCCAAGAACATCGTATGGTTTTGGTGCTTCGCGAGGTCGACGGATGTTGCTACGAAACGATTTCCGAAATCCTCGAATTGCCGGTCGGCACCGTCCGCAGCCGATTGCATCGCGCAAGGCTGCAGTTGCGTGATCAGCTCGAAGAAGTGCTGCTGATCGACGATGAGACGTGAGCGACGAAACGTGAGCGACGAAAAGTGGGCGATGAAGAGTGATTGCCCCGTAAACTCGAATTGTGTGTCATGAAGTATTTGCCGGAAAACGAACTGTTCAGCGCCTACCTCGACGGCGAATTGACCGCCGAGGAACAAGCGCAAGTGGAGCGGATACTGGCCGACAGCCCGGCCGCCCGGCAGTTGCTCGATGAACTGCGAGCGTTGAGTTCCACACTCCAATCGCTACCCCAACACAAACTCGACGAAGACCTCAGCGAGGCCGTGCTGCGCAACGCCGAGCGAGAGATCTTGACCCGGCCGGTGCCCTTCACCCCGACGAAGCCGAGCCGCCGTCTTCCCGATTGGCGACGATTCGTCAATTCCCGATCGCTCGCATGGTCGGGTATGGCCGTGGCCGTTGCGATCATGTTGATGGTCTTTGGTCCGAAGGACGAGCAACGACCTGCCGGACTCGAAGTGGCCCAAGCGCCCGAGTCTGACGAGGCGAGAGGGGTCGAGGACGACCGGCTCGCCGAGGATCAGCCCGTCGGGGGTCGACCCGTCGAGGATCGGCCCGTCGAGGATCGGCCCGTCGAGCCGCCGTCGATTCGGGCTGTTGCCGACTTGGATCCGGACGAAAGTGTCAACGGCAGCCTCGTCGAGGATGCCTTGTCCGTCGAAGAACCACGCGATTCAACCGTCGATTCACCGGTTGGCGGGATGGGCGGTGGCGGGATGGGCGGGATGGGCTACGGTGTGGGCGGCGGTGGCGCCGTTGCGAAGAAGGGCGGCTCGGGACGAGTCGAAGACCCCCTGCCCGAAATCTCGGAAAGTGTGGCAGTGGCCGAAGAGCCGGCGGGTAAACAGGGTGAGCCGCCCACGTCTCTCACAAGGAAACCGGCCTTCACCAATCGGCAGGTCGAAGCACCGGGCCGGGGTGCCGCCACGGCCCGGCACGGCTTCGCGATCGACATCGTCAATGGGCCGGACTCCGGTGCCGGTCCCGGTCCCGGTTTTGGGACGACGCCGATCGTCGCCAAGGGGCAAAGCGCGGGCAGCTATTCCGCCAATGATGCCATCAGTACAGCACCGAGTGCCGGGCCGCGACAAACGCTCGCCGACAAAGCGCATGCCGCCACGCAGCCGATGAACTCGGGCGGGCAGCTTTTCGCCGACGTGCAACGCGCCCAGAACACCAGCGGCCATGCAACCGTGTTCTGCGACATCAGCGCGGAGGTTCTCCGAGAGGGGAACTTCGTGCGTCTGTTGGGATCTAACAACATCGCCGTGGAAGAAACGGCCCTCGGACGGAACTTGCAACTCAAGAAACTGGGCGGCGCCCAGGCCGTTCGCGTTGACTTGAGCAAAGAACTCGATGCGGTCGAGCCTCGGCACAACGGCGTCGAACTCTCCCTGGGCAGCGGACTCGAGGCCCGGACAGTGACGCTCGACGAAGCGACGATCGCCCAGTGGGGCGATGTCGAACGGTTGGACGTCTTCTACGTCGTAGCAACGGCAGCACAAATCCAAGCGACGTTGAACGACCTGGGACGGCAGAGCGACACCTTCCTTGCGCTTTCGGTCAAGCAGGACCCCGGTGTGCAGCAGCAGAAACGTCAGTACGACGACGACCATTCCAACACCCGGGGATCGAGTGAGAACATCTCAGGTCAACTGTCGCAGGTCCAGCCGCCGGCAAGGGACCGGATGGACGGCGAGACGGCCAAGTTGGACGAATCGGTCGGAGCGCACGGCCGAGCCAAGGGCATGGCAGCAGGCGACGCCGTGGCTGAAGAGGACGCCGTGGCTGAAAAGAACGACTCGAACGCTCGTGGAGTGACGGTGCCCGACGGCGGCACTTTCCGGTTGGGTGGAATCCAGATCGACGGGCAATTGAGACGCGGCTTGCCACGGCGACCGACCGATGGCCAAGCCCCCGCACAATCGAAGGAGCGCGGCGCCGAGGCGTTGCAGCGGCCTCCGTCGCTGCCTGAACCGGCGACGCAACCCGGCTCGCCGACCACTCCCCCAACCGAGACGGCAGTTCCCGAGACGGCAGTTCCGGAGACGGCAGTTCCGGAGACGGCAGCGCCCGACACGGCAGATTCCAAGGCGATTGCCCGACAATCTCAACAAGCCGTGCCGGCGGCCGAATCCGCACCGTCGGCTCCGAAGCAACCGGCCGACCATGGCGAGAAGACCGAGGGCGGTCTTTCGCCGGAAGCAGGGGCTTCGGACCAACACCCCACAGAGCAAGAGGAGACCCCCGGCAACGACGTTCGCGGTCGAGCAAAATCGGGACTCGCGACACGGCCACCGCCAACGACCGACGAAGAAGAATCGGCCGATGGAACCGGCGATCTGTCCTACGAGTCGCAAAGGGTGCGCGGGTCGCAATCGGCCACCGCGTTGCAACCGGCCCCCAACTCTCAATTGGGAGTGGACGGATTGTTGCACGAAGAGGCCACCTACCGGGTCTTGTTCGTGCTGCGAGTCGTCGGTGGAGAATCTTCCGGTCCCGCCGATGCCGCGGCATCGATCATCGCATCGGATGCGGATTCCCAGACCGGGCCCGCACTGCCGGATCCCCAGCCGAGCAATCAGTCGCCCGTCGAGCCATCACCGGCCCAGGTCCCGGCGACTGAGGCTCCGCCGACCGAGCAGCAGTAGCCCGTCGGCCGGCGATCCTGTCGACAAGTTTTCCCCATGCCGGGTCCGCTGCACTCGGTTTTTCCTCCGCCGCACGATCCCCTTTTCTCCCGGATTTCTCGGGCTCACTACAAAAAGGCCGTCCCGGTTGTGCGGGGGCCGCTGGAGCAGATGCCCCCGTCAAGGTAGAATCGGACATCGCGCTTCGGCGTTCTCCGGCCGAGTTTTTTCAAAGAGCAATAAGGACATGCCCCCGATGGACCAAGATCCCCGTACGGATACCACGACCGATCAACTCGACGCAAACTTCCCAGTCGTTGAAGCGACTTCTACGGAATACCTCGGACGCTGGAATCGTCTGATCAGTACCACCAACTGGGCGAAAGGCCGGATCATTTGCGAGTGGCGTGAGAAACTCGTCGAGGCCGAGGCTCCCGCCGGCAGCTACACCGACGAGGCGTGGAGCCGTTGGGTGGGCAACGTCTCGCCACAGCATGCGGGCCGGCTTCGACGCGTCTATCAGCGGTTCAGCGAGACCCACGAGCAGTATGCCGGACTCCAGTGGAGCCATTTCCAGGCGGCCCTGGATTGGAACGACGCCGAAATGTACCTCGAAGGGGCCGTGCAGAACGGCTGGTCGATTTCCCAGATGCGTCATCAACGCTGGGAAGCCATCGGGGCCCCGGCCGATAAGAAACCCCGCGAGGAAGACATCATCGCGGGCGAGGTGGATGAAGACGTCGATCCGAATGCGGACCCAGAGGTCGCCGAAACGATTGCCGCAAGTCCGGCGGTCGTCCAAGAGGCCGAAGACGCTCCGCCGGACGACATCGAGCCGGGCGACATCGAGCCGGGCGATGCCAATGAAGCCGACGGTTCGGCCGGTTGGGAGGAGTCGTCATCACCCGACGCCGATCCGGCCGCCGAGCCGGCACGGCCGTTCGAGAATCTGGCCGCCTTGCCCAGTGATCTCAACGAGGCGTTCGAGGCCTTCAAGCTGGCCATCATTCAACACCGGCTCTCCGGCTGGCAGGACGTCTCCTGCGACGCAGTACTCGAAACGCTCAACGCCCTGAAGCAACTGGCGCTGGCCTCGGCCGAGGATCAGCGCTAACACGAGAACGGGTGGTTCACGTGCCCGAAAAGGCCTTCAGGTCCGCCTCCATGGCTGCCAACCGCTCGGCTTGTGCCGCCTTGACGGCCGGCAGGTCGGCGGACTTCTCGGGCGGGTCGAAGGCGAACATGTAGAACTTCACCTTCGGTTCGGTACCCGAGGGACGGACGGCCACGTAGTTGCCTTCGGTCTGAAGGTCGAGGATGACCATGTCGCCGGTCGGCCCGTCGAGCGGTTTCGGCCCGGTGCCGATCTCGTTGACCGTGCCGCCGAGGTAATCCCGCGAGCGAACGACGTTCATGCCTGCGATCCGCTCGGGCGGTTCGCTGCGAAATGCGGCCATCAGGGCCTTCATGTCGTCCATCCCCTTCTCGCCGGGCATCTGTACCGAGACGGTCTTTTCCATGTGGCAACCGTGCTGCTGGAACAGTTCGTCGAGTTTCTCGGCCAGGGTCAACCCCTGGGTTTTCAGACGGGCCGCCAACTCGGCCAGCAACATGGAAGCGACGGCCGCGTCCTTGTCGCGGACATGTTGGCCGGCGAGGAACCCGTACGACTCCTCGGCCCCGAAGACGAAATGCTCGGGCCCCTCGTCGTCCATCACGCCGCCGATCCACTTGAACCCGACCAGCAGATTGCCACACGTTCGTACGCCGTATCCGTCGGCCACGCGCCGCATCAGTTCGGCCGTCACCAGCGTTTTGACCACGTAGTCCTCCGCCGACAGCGTGCCGGCCTCCTTCCGCGCCGAAAGCAAGTAGTCGGTCAGCAATGCGGCGATCTGGTTGCCGGTGAGCGTGACCCAGAGGGCGTCGGGCTCCAGCGACGTGGGAACCGCACAGCCCACACGATCACAATCCGGATCCGTCGCCAAAATCAATTCGGCACCGGTCTGCTTGGCCCGATCGATGATTGCATCGAACACGATTGCGTTCTCGGGATTCGATACGTGGTTCGGGACATTCGTGAAATCGGGATCCGGCGTGGCATGTGGGCCGTAGACTTCGACATGCTCGAACCCAACCCCTTCGAGCACCGGCGGAACGGCCGAGCCGCCCACACCATGCAGAGGCGAATAGATGATCTTCAAGTCCCGTGGGCCGGGCGTGCTTTGCGACTTCACACTCTCCAAGAAGGCCGCGTCGACCTCGTCCTGACAGTAGACGATTTTTCCCTCGTCCATGGCCTGGGCAAACGCCATCCGCTTGATCCACGTGACTTGCTGCATTTGGGCAATCGAGTCGGCATCGTGCGGCGGCAGCAACTGACCGCCGGTCGACCAATAGACCTTGACCGCGTTGTCGCTGGGCGGGTTGTGGCTGGCCGTGATCATGATCCCGCAGTCGCACTTCTTGTGTCGCACGGCGAACGACAACTCGGGCGTGCTTCGATAGCCGTCGAGGAAGTAGACCGTGAAACCGGCCGCCGCCATGATCTGGCTGCACAGT
The DNA here is from genome assembly GCA_036447015.1 of Thermoguttaceae bacterium. Classification (GTDB taxonomy): domain Bacteria; phylum Planctomycetota; class Planctomycetia; order Pirellulales; family Thermoguttaceae; genus JAZFUB01. Next base: position 6,438 of record JAZFUB010000051.1, read on the forward strand.
TCGGCGAAATGCCGCGACCGGTGCCGCGTGTCGTAGGCAATCGCACAGGCCAACGGCTTCTCGTGGACGTTTCTCTTGACGTAGTCGGCCAGTCCCTGGGCACTTTCGCCGATCGTGCGGTCGTTGATCGCGTTGCAGCCGATCGGGTACATTCGCCCACGGCGTCCCCCCGTGCCGAAGGGGATGATCGTCCAAAAGGCGTCTTCCAACTCGCTCCACCGCCCGGCCGTGATTTGATCGGCCACCTCGTCGGCGTATTCTTCCAGGTGCGGTTCGGTCAACCAGGTGCGAATGTTCTCGACGGCTCCCGCCGAGACCTTTTTCTCGGCCGCGGCCGCATCCAACAGCGCCAGAGTCGTTTGCATATCGACCATGTTCGAGTTCGTTTCCATTGAGGCGGGCGATTGGTAGTTGTCAGCGACGGTTCGTGTCATGGATGGCCCCTATTGTGAACGATTTGGCCGCATCGAGAAAGACCGATGGCGGCGATTCTCTCGGCAAGTATACATCGTCGATGCCGCGAACCGGCCAGGCGGAAGAAAATCGCGGATTGCCC
>JAZFUB010000052.1:0-7460 GCA_036447015.1 Thermoguttaceae bacterium
CTTTTCCCCAACTGTTTTCGATGCGCCATTTGACCGGCACGTCGTCTTGAACGTCGACGCCGACGAATGCCATGGCGTGGTTCGGCGTACCTTCGCGAGAGAGCAGTCGCTGGACCTTGGTCATCTCCAAATCGACGCCGAAGATCGACCCATAGTCGTACATGCCGACGGCCATGATGCCGTGCTCGCTGGTCTGATCCTTGCCCACGTCGGCGGCGAACCAGACCGGCTCGTCGTCGAGGACCGATTTCAGCACCAGTTCCTTCAGCACCGAGGCCTGCACGTTGACGTAGTGCAAGTCGCGGCTGTCGAACATATTGCGAGAACGGTGCAGTTGATAGTGCTTGTCGTACGCCTGCGTCGGATCGTCGGTCAGGTTCACGTATTGCGACAGATCGACGTCGACCCATTCTTTGTAGAACTCGACGGGCGTGTACGTGCGGATTTCACTGAGCTTTGACTCCTTGTCTTCGTAGCGCCATTGGAATTCGGTCGGCGGCTCGCCCAGGTTCATCGCCAGCATCCGATAGACCTCGGCCATCATCTTCTTCTTGGCCGTACGGATCTGGTCGAGCGGCTTCTTTGCCCGTGCCATCTCTTGCAGTTCCATCGCGTCGAGTTTCAGCTTGCGGCGGATCACCCAATTCATCGAGGCGGTACTTTCCGAGCTATGGGTCTCGGGCATCGCTTCCTTCGGCACGACGCCGTACTTGTCGACCAGGTCGACGACATACTCCCACCAACCGCCGTCGCCGAGCGCGAACTGATGGAGCAGTTGAACTTCCCTATCGAGCGGATCTCGCTCGGCCAGTTCGATCATGGTTTCGAGGTAGCAATTGGCCTTCTCCATCTTGTCCCAGAAGGCCAGATAGTTCTGCGAGAACTCGAAGCCGTCGACGTTATGCCGCTCGATCACCGCCGGGCGCAACACGTTCAGTCCGGCGAAAATCCAGCAGCGTCCGCTCGACTTCTGGTTGGTGATGCCCTTGGTCTCGATCTTGTGGCTGAACAGTTTGTTGTGCTGTCGGAGCGTCTCTCGGCTCAGCGCAAGATCTTTCAGGCTGTTGTTGGTCACGGCGTTGAGCATGGCCCGAGTGTGCGAGTCCATTTCGAAGGCAGTTCGGGCGTGGCGCACGATTTCGGGCGTCAACCCCCCATCTTCGGCGGAGAGTCGGCCCGCAATCAGGCTGGTGGCAAACAACACAACAGCAAACATTCGCAAGGTGGGCAGGTATCTCATGGAAATTCCTCGGCACTTGGATGGTTCGTGGCTCGATCGGACGATTCGTCCATTATACCAAGGACCGGTCGACTTGACGATTGACGCGTTACGCCCTAGTATTGCTTGTCGAATCGATTATGCAGACCACCCGGTGACGCATGCGAACGCATAGATTCATTACCCATCTGTTGACGATCGTTCTGTTGGGATGTCCGTTGCTGTGTTTCTCCAACAGTTGCGAGAGTGATGCGTACGCAAGTGTCCCGCAGGCGGCGGGGTGCGGCTGTTGCCACGCCGCCGATTCGGACGCCCCCCCCAACGATGGCAAAGAGAGCGACGAGTCGGGGCCCGGGATGAACTGTCTCTGTCACGGGGCGGTTGTCGCCGTGCGTGCCCATGGTGCGGCGGTCGATTCGCCCAGCGATTGGGAAGCCCTCGTGGAAGATGGCGTTCCACTTGCCATTCTCCCGGTCGAGACGCTGGCATCCGGCACCAGCGGTCCGCGCCGTTCTGTCGCGATCCCGTTCGGACGGGACCTCTGCGCGCTGATCGGTGCATTCTTGCTCTAAGGGGTTTGCTCTGCGGCGCCGTCCAATAAAGGGGACAGGCACCGGGCGGCAAGCTGTCTTCCAGGGGTTTCACATCAACGAGCCCCGAGCCAGTCCCCTTTGTTGGACTCCACTGTTTTCTGTTCTTGTTCTGCGAAACAATCCCCATGAGTGCAAGTGATGAAGGAAATTCGTAGCCACGCCTTTGGCCGATCCTTGCCGACCGTGTCGGTCCTGGCCCTGTTGATCGTCCTCGGTACGCTGGGCCATCGGGCCGGGTGGCGAATCCCGAAATTCTCCGAGTTGATCGGGCAGACGCCACCGCCGGAGGAAGATTGGTGCGACGCACACAACGTGCCCGAGTCGCAGTGCATCTCGTGCAGGGCCGACCTGATGCCCAAGCCGGCGCTTTTCGGCTGGTGCCAATTGCACGGCGTCCATGAGTGCCCTTTGTGCCATCCGGAGGTCGCCCAATTGAAAGAGTTGCCCGAACCCGGCGAGGCCGATTCGGATCGAGCGGCCGGGGCCTTGCAGTTCACTCAGCGGCAGGAGAACAACCGACGCTGTCAGTTGCATCTCCGTCGCATCCAGTTCATGTCGGCCGAGGCGGTCGATCGGGCCGGCATCGACATCGACCTGGTCGACACGGCGCCGGTCGTCGAATCGGTATGGGCCAACGGCAAGATCACGTACGACCGAACGCGAGTCACCCACCTGTCGACCCGAGTGCCGGGCAACGTCTAGCGGGTGGAAAAAAAGTTGGGCGACAAGGTCGAGGCGGGCGAAGTGCTGGCCCTGATCGATGCGGTGGAAGTGGGCCGTGCGAAGGCGGATCTCCTACAGGCCCTCGAGCGGCGGAACTTCGCCCAGATGAACTACGATCGACTCGCCTCGTTGGGTGAGGACGTGGTGGCCGGCAACAAGATTCAAGAAGCCGAAACGGTTCTACGCAATACGAAACTCGCCATCGCCAGTGCCCGGCAAGCGTTGGTCAACCTGGGACTGCCCGTGTCGCTCGACGAATCAACAGACGCGTCGCCGGCCGAGCTGGCGGCAAGCGTTCGTTTTCTCGGTTTGCCGGAAAGCCTTTCCCAGCGGATCGATCCGAAGCTCGCTTCCGGGAACCTCATTCCCCTGACAACGCCGATCAGCGGGGTCGTTACGCATCGGGAAGTGGCGGCCGGCGAAGTCGTCAGTCCCGCGAAGACGCTGTTCACCGTGACCGACACCGGGCAAATGTGGCTCACGCTGGACGTCCGCCTCGAAGATGCACAACACCTCGCCATCGGCAGACCGGTCCGTTTCCTGCCGGACGGGAGCACCGAAGAGTCCGTCGGCGAGATCTCGTGGATCAGCACCGGCGTCGATCAGCGGACACGAACGGTGAAGGTTCGAGCCGAACTGGCCAATCCCGACGGGCGGCTGAGGGACGAAACGTTCGGTTCCGGCCGCATCATCCTACGCGAACAGCCCAACGCGATCGTCGTGCCCAACGAGGCGGTTCACTGGGAAGGGTGCTGCCACGTCGTCTTCGTTCGCGATAAGGCGTTTTTCGACGAGAACTCCTACAAGGTCTTTCATACTCGGTCGGTTCGTCCGGCCGTCAAAACGCCGAAGTACACCGAGATTGCCGCCGGCCTGCTGCCCGGCGAGGTCATCGCAACCGTCGGCAGCGGTGCCTTGGCTGCCGAGTTGCTCCGGGGGAACCTCGGCGCCGGATGAGTGTGCGAACACTAGCGGCCCGGTCGGGCTGCACGGTTGCTCGCAGCGAGTTCGTCTGAAACCACGCGCACTTTGCCAACAACGAGACCCATGCTCACTTGGATCATCGAGTTTTCGCTGAGACACCGGCTGCTGGTCATCGGCGCCGCGGTCGGACTTTCCGTCGTCGCCGGGCTGTCGATGCGCTATCTCGACATCGACGCTTTTCCCGACACCACGCCCATCCAGGTCCAAATCAACACGACCGCCGCCGCACTCTCGCCGGAAGAGGTCGAACTGCAGATCACGTTTCCCGTGGAACAGGTTCTCGGCGGGCTGCCCCGACTGAAAGGGCTTCGCTCGATTTCCAAGTTCGGTCTTTCGCAAGTCACCGCGACGTTCGAGGACGGGACCGACGTCTACTTCGCCCGGCAGCTGATCAGCGAGCGACTTGCCGCGGTCGACCTTCCCACGGGAATCGAACGACCGCAGATGGGGCCCGTCACGACCGGGCTGGGTGAGGTCTTCCACTATCTGGTCACCGGCAAAGGATACGACATTTCGGCATTGCCCGAGCAGGAGCGGCTCCGAAAACTGACCGAGTTGCGAACCGTCCACGATTGGGTCGTCAAGCCGCACCTGCGGACCGTTCCCGGCACCGCCGAGGTGAACAGTTGGGGTGGGTACAAGAAGCAGTATCAGGTGCGCATCGACCCGAATCGACTGATCAAACACGACCTGACCTTCGACGAGGTCGTCCGGGCCCTGGCACGAAACAATCGCAACGTCGGCGGCGGCAGTATCCGACAGGGCAGCCGAATGCTTCTCGTCCAGGGGCAAGCGAGGACCACGAACCTCCAACAGATCGAACAGATCGTCGTCACCGCCAAACAGGGCGTTCCGATTCGTGTCGGCGACGTCGCTGAGGTTATGATCGGCCACGAGATCCGCCGCGGGGCCGTCACCGCCGACGGCAAGGGCGAGGCCGTCCTGGGACTCGGCTTCATGCTCATGGGCGAGAACAGCCATCGCGTCACCGCGGCGATGAAGGACAAACTCGAAACCATCAAATCGTCGCTCCCGCCGGACGTCGAAATCCAGACCGTCTACGACCGGACCGAACTGATCGACCACGTGATCGACACGGTTCGGAAAAACCTGCTCGAAGGCGGATTGCTCGTCGTGGCCGTGCTGTTCGCCTTCCTGGGGAATCTGCGTGCCGGGCTGATCGTGGCGACGGCCATTCCGCTGTCGATGTTCTTCGCCTTCTCCGGAATGCTCCAATGCGGGATCGCGGCCAGCCTGTTGAGCCTCGGCGCGATCGATTTCGGACTGGTCGTCGACAGTTCCGTCGTGATGGTCGAAAACTGCGTCCGCCACTTGGGACACAGCGACGACTCCGGGCGCAGCCGGCTCGAAGTGGTTCGCGATGCGGCCGTGGAAGTTCGCCGGCCGACGCTCTTCGGCGAACTGATCATCATGATCGTCTACCTGCCGATACTGACCTTGCAGGGCGTCGAAGGAAAACTGTTTCGGCCGATGGCGCTGACGGTGATCTTCGCCCTGGCCGGTTCGATGCTGCTGTCGGTCACGCTGATGCCCGTGCTGGCAAGCCTGATCCTGCCCAAGAAGGTCGAGTCGCGCGAACCCTGGCTGATCCGACTGCTGAAGCGGATGTATGCGCCCGTCCTGCGGTTGACCATGCGACACAAGATCCCCGTGATGGGGTTGGCCCTGGGCATCTTGGTCGTGGCCTTTGGGTTGATCGCACCCAACCTGGGGTCGGAATTCGTGCCGCGACTCTCGGAAGGCGCGATCGTGATCAACGTCGTTCGCCTCGCGGGAACCGACCTCGAGGAATCGATGCGCTACAACACGCAAATGGAACGCCTGATCCTGGCCGACTTTCCCGACGAGGTCGCCCGCGTCTGGAGCCGCATCGGTTCGGCCGAGGTGGCGACCGATCCGATGGGCGTCGAGTTGACCGACATCTTCATTACGCTGAAGCCGCGCGATCAGTGGACGAAGGCCCGATCGCAAGACGAACTGACCACGTTGCTCGAAAAGCGTTTACGCAAACTGCCCGGCCAACGGATCGCACTGACGCAGCCGATCGAAATGCGAATCAACGAGATGATCTCGGGCATACGCTCCGACGTGGCAGTCAAGCTCTTCGGCGATGATTTCGACGTCCTGGAAGAGAAGGCCGCAGAGGTCGAGCAGGTGTTGCGTCGAATCAACGGGGCGGCCGACGTCCAGACGGAACAGCTCACCGGGCAGTCGATTCTCCAAGTCAAAATCAAGCAGGATCAGATTGCCCGATATGGCGTCTCGGCCGAGACCGTGCTCGAGTTGGTCGAGTCGCTCGGCAGCAAACACGTCGGCGAGATCTTCGAGGGGCAGCTCCGTTTCCCGTTGGTCGTTCGCCTACCGGAGGAGCATCGAGAAAGCCCGGAAGCGATCGGCGCCATCCTCGTCTCGACGGCCTCCGGCGAGCGAATCCCCCTATCGCGTCTGGCCACGGTTCGTGTGGTTCAGGGCCCTTCGACCATCACGCGCGAGTGGGGCCGGCGACGGATCACGGTCTCGGCCAATGTGCGTGGACGCGACCTGGGCAGCTTCGTGGCCGAGGCGCAGCGAGAGATCGCCGCCAACGTTCAACTGCCCACCGGCCGCTATCATCTGCAATGGGCCGGACAGTTCGAGAACCTTCTGCGTGCCCGAGCGCGGCTGAAGCTCGTGGTGCCGCTGGCGTTGGTGCTAATCCTCGGTCTGCTCTACCTGACGTATCAGAACATTGTCGATGCGTTGCGTGTTTTCACCGCCGTTCCCTTCGCTTGGGTGGGCGGTATTTTTGCGTTGTGGCTGCGCGACATGCCCTTTTCCATCTCGGCCGCCGTCGGTTTTGTGGCACTCTCGGGCGTCGCCGTCCTGGACGACATGCTGCTGGTGGCCTATATTAGGCAATTGCGAGAGCAAGGCGTGCCGCTGGACGAGGCGGTCCAGCGGTCCGCCATGACCCGACTGAGACCCGTGCTGATGACCACGCTGGTGGCCGGCCTGGGGTTCGTGCCCATGGCCCTGAACACGGGCGTGGGAGCCGAAGTCCAACGCCCGTTGGCCACCGTCGTGATCGGAGGCGTTTGTAGCGCGACGATCATGTCGCTGCTGGTATTGCGAGTCCTCTATATGGTCTTTAAGAGCCCAGGAGAAAGAAACGATGAATCAACGGAAAACTAACGATGTAGCCACGCTCGCCGGAGCGTGGTCAACCGCTCTTTGCTTCACGCTGCTGTTCGGCGTCTGCCTAACTGTCGGCTGTACCGAAGCGCCCGGCGACGACCCGGCCGCCGGAGCAACTTCGCCCCAAGCATCCGCCGAACCGGCCGTCGACGACTGCTGCGGTTGGTGGTGTACGGCACATGCGGTTCCCGAGGAGGAGTGCAGCCTGTGCAGCGACAAGGTGGCCGCCCAGTTCAAGGAAGACGGCGATTGGTGCGCCGAACACGATCGGGCCGAATCGCAATGCTTCGTCTGCAACCCAGAGTTGGAAGCCAAGTTTGCAGCCCGCTACGAAGCCAAATTCGGCGAGGCCCCGCCAAAGCCCGAGAGTTAACGATCCGTCGTCAATGCGGGTGCCATGGTCCACGCTTGCGTGGACATGCTTGGCCGGCCTTCAGGACATGTCCACGCAAGCGTGGAACATGGCACCCAGTTTCCGTTCCGCTCAAATCGACTCGACGGCAAGCAACCGATCGACGGCCTGCTCGATGGAACTTCGCTTCGGGCGGTCGTTCTTCGCACTGATCTGCTCGAATTCGTAGAGCCAGTCGAGGTCGGCGGCTGAGATCGGCGGCCCGGAGGCTTCCGACTCGATTGCCCGCTTCAACCTGCCGTCCTGGACCGGGGCCGTAATCAACCGCAGCATTGTCAGCGGATTCGTCTGATTTTCCCGGGCAATGATCTGATCGGTGCCGTTGACCAATCCG
>JAZFUB010000053.1:0-8989 GCA_036447015.1 Thermoguttaceae bacterium
GAGCCTCGCCTGCCAAGCCAAACTGCTGCGTGTGTTGGAAGAAAAGGTCTTGGTCCGGGTGGGCGGTTCCACGCCGATCCACATCGACGCCCGGGTGTTGGCCGCCACGAATCAGAACCTTGCCGAGATGGTCCGCGAGAAGCAGTTTCGCGAGGATCTTTACTTTCGGCTCAACGTGGTAACGCTCGACCTGCCTCCATTGCGCCAGCGGGGCGCCGACATCCTGCTGTTGGCCGAACACTTCCTGCGAGACTTCTGTGGCAAGGCACGTCGCAAGGTCCCCCAGTTCACCGCCGCCACGCGCACTCGGCTGGCCGACCATCCTTGGCCGGGAAACGTTCGCGAGCTGCGCAACCTGATGGAGCGGTTGGCCTACCTGTCGACGGCCGACAAGATCGAGGTCGAGGACCTGGCGTTCATCCTCTCGCCGCGCGGCCAGTCGCCTCTAATGGCCGACGCCGACCAACCGCTCTGTGACGCGACCGTCGCATTTCAGGTTGCATACATCCGCCGCGCGATCGAACAGGCGGGCGGCAACATGAGCCGAGCCGCAACCCAACTCGGTCTACACCGCTCGAACCTCTACCGAAAGATGCGACAACTGGAAATGGATGCCCCCGATTGAAGACCTCCCGTCGCGGGCGACGGGGCTAACTTCCAGCGCGCAGCCCCGATGAATCGGGTACAACGAACGGGTCCGACGAATGCTTGTGGGGCCTATGGCGAGGCGTCTTCTTCATTGCGATATCCAAGGGCGGATCTTGTAGCGATTCGCGAAGCTCGTCGATCAATGGGTCGGGTCGGCTCTCCAACCGGTCAAGCGCCGTCCGACAGGCAGCGCAGCAAGTCACATGACCCGACCCTGGAGAAGTAGAATGTCCCCTTCATTGGACTAAAACTCTGTCATCCTTGCCTGTCGCGTCAGCAGCGGTTCGCGAATCCAGCCGATGACCATGAGCACGGGCAGGCTGACCCCGGCCGTGTAGATTCCCACGCCGGCCGTGTGCACGAAGAGCGTCGACCATGGCGACACGACGTGGCCGGTCAATCGACCGGTGAACCCTACGGCGGATGCCCAGAGGGTGACGGCCGCCCATAGGACGATCACCTGTACGGCCAGATGGTCCATCTTGACGTGCTGCTGCAACCGCGTGATCGCGTATCCAATCAGTAACATCCAGGCCATGCCCACGCCGGGCCGTCCCGGTGCGATCAGGTCGCCGACCAGCACGATGCCCCCGGCCACCAGAAATGCTCGCGGCGTGGGGACGATCATCAGCCAAATGATCGCCACCATGGCCAACAGATCGGGCGCCACACGGCCGACGCCGATCAGATCGACCGCCGATGTTTCGAGCACCGCGGCAACGTAGACGATCGGCAACAGGAGCAGGTAACGCATCGTAAATTCCTTATCGAATTCCTTTTTGGCCGGCCCGGGGCTTCTCTGCCACTCGCACCGGATTGAGTTCCGTCCGCACGACGGCCACCCGATCCGGTTCTTCGGCGACGGCCGGTTGCATGCGGATCTCCCAATGGGCCGCACCGACAGGGCGTTCTAGTTGGACGATTCGACCGTAGAGCAGGGGCGTGGGAAAGACGCCTTTTCCGGCGACTGTGTAGACGGGATCGCCCAGCGACACGGGCTCGGTCACTTCGACCAGGCGGATGCGAGGCAGCGGCTCGCCGGTTCCCTCCAAAATACCCTGAGGCCCGTCGAGCGTTCCCAGCGCGACCAGATCGCGATAGCCCGGCTCGGTGAGCGTCTGCACGGTGCTCGTGTTGCGTCCCGTCTGTGCGATCTTTCCCCAGATATGTCGATCCGCAAGGATCAACTGCCCGTCGGCCAGTTCCGCATCATTGCCCCGATCGATCAGCGGCGGGAGGTCCACGACCAGGGCATCCGGATCGATGTGTGCCTCGCTACCGACGTCCAACAGGCCGCGACGCCCAAGAAAGGTTCGTGCCTGGCGACCCAATACTTGGGCAGCGACGCATCGGGCCCGCAGTAGCGTATCGGATTCGTCATCCTCCGCCTGCTCGGCCGGTCCGGTCGAGCGGCGGGCGGCGGCCAGCGCGGCGGCCAGTTCGCGGTTCTCGTGCCTCAGTCGCTGCAACTCCCGTTCGGTTTCGGTCAATCGAGAGGCGGTCCGGAAGTGCGACTTCAACCGGCTCGTTGCCCGACTGCCATGTTCGCGTAGGTGCGAGGCCGCCGATTGCCCGGGCCGCAAAGCGCCGGCGACCGCATCTCGCAACGCGTCGGTTGCACGCGTCGGCAGCAGCACGAGCACGACGGCGACCGACAGGCCCATGGCCAGTGCCGCCGCCGGCGTCGAGAGGCGGTCTTTCAAGGTATTCTTGTCGAGGTTCAAGAGAAACGTCCGTGCTGCTTAAGTGAGGCCGTCCGGGAATTCCCCAAGTGACACACCCGTCCAAGCCCACCGACGGCGATCGGTGGGACCCGGCCACGGCACCGCGGTCCCACCGATCGCCGTCGGTAGGCTTGGATTGTCGGTTCAGACAGTTTGAGTACCATGGCAAGCGGATCAACGACGGGCGGGGAATTGGCTCAGTTCGAAGGATCGGGCATCTTCGACGCGGAGTTGATCGGTCTTGGGCCAGTAGAGGATCTTTCGGGCTGCGGCTTGCGAGGTCTGGCCGCCGACTTGCTCTTGGCGGAACAGTTCGGCGTCGGTTCGTCCGTCGCCTTCGAGGACCAGCATGTCTTTGGCTTGACTGTAGGTCATGCGGATCGCTCGGGCTGTGAAGTCGACCCCTTCGACGACCGTGTTGCCGTGGGCCTCCAGTTCGACCGTTCCACGCCGGGCGTCCGTGGCGCCCATCTCGTGGACCGAAAGCCGCTGGCAACGCATCACCACGCCCTCGGGCCCGAGCACGTCGGGATCGTTCGTTGTGAGCATGGCATCGAACCGGTCGACCGGCGCATAGGCCGTTCGGACCTGGTCGAGGAAGGTCATGCGGCGGTGGGGAAGCCGCACGTTGCCTTCGATCGAGCCTTGGAAACGCACGTGCAAACACTTCAACTCTTCATCGTCGTTGCCGTCACCCTGCGCGTCGTCTTTGCGTTCGGCCCCGGGCAGCCGCAGCCGATCGGCCGAGCCGTATCGCACACTGTTGACCCACCCAGGCCCGTTGGCGGTCAGTGCGCCGCTGTCGAGATTGATCGTCAGATCGACGACTTGCAGCGATTCTTGCGATGTCTGCTTCTGCCCCTCGAACGTCCGGCTGTCCATGCGCACGCCGCCTCGGCAGAGGAGCAACTGGATATCCGGTTGTTGGTCCGCTTCGAACGTTTCGGCCGAGAAGTTGATCGCCTGACGGAAGTGGTCCTCGAGCGTCTCCGTTTGCAGACGTTGCAATGGGCCGGTCGCCGTGACCGATTCCTCGAACGATGCCTTACGGCCGTCGAACTCCATGCGCTGCTGCCACTCGATTTCGAGCGTACCCGGGTTGCTCAGCGGCTTGCCTTCGAGGTCTTGATCCACCGGCACGTTCATCCGTCCGGGCCCGTCGATCCAGAGCCGGTTGGTTCCTCGATTCAGATTGATATTCGACCCGGTCAGCGAAAGTCCGCGGGCTTCGAAGTGGGCGGGCCGGCCGGTCACGGTGACGGCCGCATGGGGTCGGGAAACGTCGACCGCATGGAGCCGGTCGCCGTCGAGGATCATCGGTTTTTCGTCCGGCTTCTCGGTCTGTGTTTCCACGAAGCGTATGCCGCCCTCGACGGTCAACTCCGAGAGTTCCGGATCCTCCTTCCCGTGCATCAACACCTTGGCCCTGAGCAGTTGCCCTACGACTTCGAAGTGGTTCTTCTTGGCCGGCACCCTCGAATTCGGCACCCTCGAATTCGGCACCCTCGAATTCGGCACCATCGAATTCGGCACCATCGAATCGATCGGCCCATAGACTGACGGACGTCGGTTGGCGGCGGTGTTGCCGGGCGACGTCGTGGCGGCTTCTTCGAACCAAAGCTCCAGGCGCCGCAATGCTGCGGAGAATTGCGGCGTTCGCAGCAGAATGTTGTGGTTCATACTTCGCAGCCGCCCGGCCTCGGTCGCGGCCGGCAGTTCCTGGCTCACAAGCATCTGGTTGGCCTGACAAGCGAGCATCCGATCGGGCCGCACGTCGAACTTCTCCGGGTCGTCGGCCCTGGGGGTCTCGTGCAAGTAGAAATGAATCTCCGGGGCGTCCAGTCGACCGGTCTCGGGAGAACTCAGGTTGGCGCTGCCGTAGAGCGAAACCACCGGACTACCCTCGTGGCGACGCACCTTCAGCAGTTCGTTCCAACCGGCCTCGAACGGTTCGTCGGCCCGCTGGTCGTCGATCACGGCACGGACCCAGCCCGGGCCCTCGGCGATCACATCACCCAATCGGCCCGGCCCGTTGGAGCGGTAGTCGAGCTTTCGGGCATGGATTTCGCTGAGCCCCTGCCGTAACACGACCTCCCGTGTCCCGTCGAGCGTGATCGCGCCGGCCTGAAGGTCGTACTCCAGCAGTTGTCCGCGCGCGTAGACTTGCTTGCTTGGGGCGGCTACGATGACCGGATTGCCCCGGGCAACGATCCGTCGCGGCTCTAGATCGAAAGTGTCGGCCGTCTGCGATTCGTCCGGACTTTCCGGATTGTTCGCAGGCTCGGTGGTCTCGGTTCGCGTGACGAAGAAAATCGCCAGCTCTTCGCAGTTGAGTTGATCGCACGGCCCATTGGGATGAATCAGGCGAACGTCGACGCGATCGCTGAAGGTCGCCACTTTGCCGACCACGTCGAAGCGGAAAGGGCCTCTGCAGGTGATCTCTACCAGCAGCTTCGAGGGCGATTTCCCCAATACGTTGCGGCCGGGTCGTGCGGACGCAAGCGTTCCTTGCTCGGAAACCAACTCGTCTTCACTCAATTCCAGGCAGAGCCGTTCAACGTGCTCCAGCTCGAACGATTCGACGCCGCCGATGCTCGGGCCTCGCCGGTCTTTGCGATGGGACTCGTCGCCGGGCGACATCTTGATGGTCATCCCACGCCCGCGGCCATAGTGAGGGCCGAAACGAAAATCAACGACTGACGACGTCGTGATGTACTTTTCCGACAATTGAACGTTGTCGGTCGTTATCAAGAGATCGTCCCCCGAGCCGGGCAGTTTACCGTCGCCGCGGATCGTGACGGGGCCGACCAATCGGCCGCCGATCAGCCGGCCGATCTGCATGCGACTCAGGCGAAACGGCTCGTCGAATTCCAAGACCGCGCCGCCAGGTGCCTCGAGCACGACGGTCTCACCTTCGTTCTGGGTGCCGACGGTGCTGCCGGCGTCGGTATCACCGTCTGCCTCGGGCGTGAAGACAATGGCCAACGGGATCAATTGCACCCGATACCGACCGTCGGTGCCTTCGCCGAGGTTCTTGTAGTCCTGGAAAAGGAGCTTGCCCTGTTCGCTTTCGAGAATCTTCGGCGTCTCTGAAAAGACCCACGAATCGGCCGGGAACAACGATGCGAAACGCTCGGCCGGATTCCCGATCCGGGCCGTTGGCGTCATGTGGCCGAGATCATCGGAACGCGCTTCGGTCGGCGGCTCGATCAGCGGCACGGCCACCAACGCGTACGCCCCGTAGGCCGCCAACACGACGGCAAAGCTGCCGATCGCTCGGATTACCCGAGGCATGCGGCCCGACGGTGCATTCTTGCTTCGTTTCTTTGCCATGTGGAATCTCAGGCGTATGCCCGAGTGACTTCTTCCCAGCGACCCTGGTTCTTGAGAACGCACTGAATCAATTCGCGAACCGCGCCGGAACCACCCACGGCTCGGGTGACGAAATCAGCCGCCTCGCGAAGCTCCTCGCACGCGTCGGCCACGGCCACACCCAACCCGGCCGCACGCACGACCGACAGATCGGGCCAATCGTCGCCGATGTAACAGGCCTGCTCGGGCGCAAGGTGCAACTCGCCGAGGATCTGACGCATCGCGGTCAACTTGTCGGTCGATCCTTGGTGGAGGATCTCGATGTCGAGTTCCTTTGCCCTGAGCTGGACGACCTGCGAACGTCGGGCCGTGATCAGCCCGAACCGGTAACCGGCCTTCTGCCAGAGCCGAACGCCCATGCCGTCTCGCACCGAGAATTGTTTGCTTTCGACCCCTTGATCGTCCAGCACGATGCGACCGTCGGTCAACACGCCGTCCACATCGCTGAGGATCAATTCGATCGGTCGGCAGCGCTGGTTCAGATCCATTGGTCGCCGTTTGTTGTTCGTTGCTCAAACTGTAGTGGAAAAAGGGGACTGGCTCCGAGCCTGGGCCGATGCCAAACCTGTGGGAAATGTTCCCGGCTCGGTGCCTGTCCCCTTTTTCCACGGGCCACTTCATACCCTACGCACCTACCCTGCTTTCGGTTCGGGAAAAACGCGGCATCGCTTCGAGAGTCCTTTGGATGTATCGGTCGAAGGGGACGGTTGCGTCTGCTCGGCTTCGACGATTTCGCTCGGCAGTAGCCCCATCACGTCGGTCACATCGATCAGGCCGACCGGCCTGCCTTCGTCGTCGACGACCGGCAACTCGCTGATCTTCCGCCCGGCCATCATGGTCACGGCATCGAGCATCTTCGAGCCGAGGCGAACCGTCAGCGGATCGGCCGTCATCACTTGCCCAATCGGTCGATCCAGTTCGTCATCGCGGCGCAGCTCGAAAAGCCTCGCAAGATCGCTGTCGGTAAAGATGCCCGAGAGCCGGCCCGACTCGTCGACCAACATCGTCGCGCCGCTGCGCCGTCCCTCGACGCGCACGGCGACCAACACCTCGCGTACGGTTTGGTTCGAGGAAGCCACCCGGCAGCTTTTCAGCGCTCTCATATGGTCTTCGACCTTGCTGAGCTTCCTCCCGAGGCTTCCGGCCGGGTGAAATCGGGCGAAATCCTCGCGGCCGAAGTTTCGCATCCGGCTGGTCACCAGGGCCAGGGCATCGCCGACGGCCAGCATGACGGTCGTGCTGGTGCTGGGGGCGAGGCCCAAGGAACAGGCCTCCTCCACTGAGCCCAGGACGATCGTGACCGAGGCCGCCCGAGAGAGCGAACTGTCGGCCCGAGCCGTCATGGCGATAATGGGCACCCCCAGTTCGGCAAGCGAGGGAAGCAACCGGACGACCTCCTCCGTCTCGCCGCTTTGGGAGAGGATCAGCAGCACATCGTCGGCATGCACGCGTCCGAGATCGCCGTGGACCGCCTCGGCCGGATGCAGGCAGTGGCTGCGAGTGCCCGTCGAGGCGAGCGTGGCCATGATCTTCTGGCCGATCAGTCCTGCCTTGCCCATACCCGAGACGATCACGCTGCCGCGGCATTCATAGAGAAACGAGACCGCGCGGCAGAAATCACCCCCCAATCGGGCTGCAACTCGATCGAGTGCCCGGCTCTCTTGTTCGATGATTCGTCGGGCCAGGCGGAGTTGTTCCAGCGGGCTTTCGGCGACCGGCACAGCGGCAGCTTCCATACTCATCGACTCGTCATCCTTGACTCGGGTCGTGTGAAACGGGGCTTCTGCAAGATAGCGAGAAAGCTATTCGATAAATCTAACGTCGAATCTTACCGTCCATGCCGCTTTCCAACAATGTGAATGTTCCGCGTCGAACAAGCCCCGAAGGGCAACGCCGTGAAGGATTTTTTGTACGATGGCCCTCCGAGGCCGTCGAGGTATCTCGCCACGCGACGGCCTCGCAGCGCCATCGTACTGGCCACCGACATAAGCCGTTGTGCATGAAAGACCGCTTTCTACCGACTGAAGAATCCTTCACGGCGTTGCCCGAAGGGGCTGAATTCGCTTTGCAATGAAGCCTTGTCAGATCCAACGCGCTGGATAGCAGCCACGATTCGTTACCGCTTACCCCTCAAGGAAGGTAAGTGGTCCTACCCGAGAGTGCCGTGATAAGAGCCGTAAAATTGCCGGTCGATTGCGTGGCAGGGACTTGGAGCCCCCGGCATGCGTTTGGTAGACTAGAGGGTTCGGGGTTTCCGTCCGGGAGCCATGTTAATCCGTTCATGCTGTGATCGAGGGGAAGAGCGTTGACCATCAACGACCCGCAAGAGCAAGCCAATTCGACCGAAACCGAAACCAAAGCCCCGAAAACGCCGCCCGAATCGGCCGACCCGACCGGCGCTCAGGCCGACCAGGGTGAAAACGTTGTAGCAGGCGGCGAGGAGGTGTCCGAGGCGAACGACCCGTCGCCGCAGCCCGGCCAGCGGATCCTGATTGGATCCCAGCGCGATCCGGCCGCCAATCTGAAACGGCAAACCCGAGACTGGGTTCCGGTCGTGGAGCCTGACGAGCAGGCCAAGGCCCAGCCGACCGAGCCACCGGTCGCCGAGACGCACAGTGCCGGAGCGCCCACATCTCCACCGCCGACCCCTGTGTCCCTGCCCGAACCGGTCGACGCCGAAGCTGCGGCCGAGCTTCAGCAGGCGATGCCCTCGGTGTCGGCCGGGCCGGTTCCCAAGCCGAGTGTCCGCGACAAGCTGACCGCCGACATGGAAGACGAATTGAATCGGGCCATGGGCGATCTACCGTTGGACACGCTGATGGCTGGTAGCGAGGCGGTCAGCGGCCAGATGATTTTGGAAGAGGAAATGGAACTGAAAGGCCGCGTCGTCACCGTCCAGCGTGGCGACGTGTTCGTCGAGCTCGGCAGCCGGGAACAGGGAGTCATCCAACTCAAGCAGTTCGACGAGCCGCCCGCCGTAGGAGCCATACTCGATGTCGTCGTGCGACGTTTCAATGCCGAAGAGGGGCTCTACGATCTGTCGATTCCCAACGCGGCCATCGACGTCGACGATTGGAGCGACGTTAAAGACGGCATGATCGTCGAGGCTCGGATCACCGGCCACAACACAGGCGGGCTGGAGTGCGAAGTGGGCCACCTCCGCGGCTTCATCCCCGTCAGCCAAATCTCGCTCTTCCGCGTCGAGGACCTGGCCCAATTCGTCGACGAGAAGTTCACCTGCCTGA
>JAZFUB010000054.1:0-4008 GCA_036447015.1 Thermoguttaceae bacterium
CTATTCCTCGAAGGATGCTTCGGGCGCGTCGCACAAATGGCGGCGCGGCGAGATCGGCATGCACGGGGAGGGTGACCTCTGGGCCGACTCCGAGACGGTCGTCGTCTATCCGGATCTCGACCCGGACGCCACGGCCGTTCCGCTGAAGGTCGGCGAGCCCAGCGAGAGTCCCTTCCGTTCGGAGATGGTTCCGATGCCCGAGCCGGGGCTGGACGGAGAAGAATTGGCCGATCCGCCCACGCTGGCGCCCACCTCCGGCGCCCGACACGTGGTTCCTCGCGCCATGCCGCCGGGGGCCCAATTGCCAATGCGTCAGATGGAGCAGGCCCGGTACCCCGGACCACCCACCTGGGGCAACGTGGAAACGGCCGTCTACCGAGATCGCGATCCGAGAGAGCGACAACCCGATTCCCAGCGCCGTGCTACCGGTTCGGTGGTTCCGTCCGCCTATCAAACGCCGGTGATTCGCAGGTTGCCGCCGGTGGTCTCGGCCGCAGCCGTCCCTTCGCCACAACCGTTCACTCGAACCGGTTCGGTCCGACAAGACGTCAGCATCGTTTCCCGATACCGTTAGCAGCCCGTTGAAAAAGTAGGGTGGGCACCGCCCACCAAAAAACCAAGAGCAACCCATCAAGCGAGTTTTGGTGGGCGGTGCCCACCCTACGGCTGAATTCTTGCGAATCCAGCTACTCCGGAAGGAATTGCCATGTTTCCCGCGAATCGACTTTTGTGCCTCACTTCGCTTGCCGTCGTCGTGACGCTGGTATCCGGTTGTGCTCAGCTCGAAGTGAACGACTCGAGTTGGTGGCCGCTGGCGCTGGTGGAAGAGTCGGAGGTTCCCACCGAACTAACGGCCGTCTGGACGAACACCGTGCGGAACACCCCGAATCGGCCTTCGACACGAGGGTTCGGCGGCCGGATCATGTTCTACAACGGTGATAAGACCCGTCCGGTCAAGGTCGAAGGGACGCTCATCGTCTATGCGTTCGATGAAACCGGTGAGAACAAAGGCCAAATCAAGGCGACTCGAAAGAATATCTACACGCCGGAGCAACTTGCCGCGCACTATGGCAAATCGCAACTGGGACATTCCTACAGCATCTGGGTTCCCTGGGACAGATCGGGGGGACCCAAGACGGACGTGACGCTGATCGTTCGCTTCACATCGGCCGATGGCAGCGTGACGGTCGGCAGTCCAACCACCCTCATCCTTCCCGGCTCATCACCGAAGACCGTCGCGAATTCACGAAATACGCCGCCGGCCACGGCCGACGGGGCCGTCCGTTCCGTGTCGCACGAAGGCCTACTGACGGCCGAATCGCAACTGAAGAAGAGAATGACGACGACATCGATTTCCATCCCGGCACGTTTCGGACATCGGACGCCCATCGCGGCAGTGCGTCCACGGCCTACCCGGTATGAACGGGCCCGTCCATCGCGGGCGATCAGTTCGCCTCCGCAGGAGTCGGCGCCGGGTCCGGATCCACAGGCGTATCCGTCGACGTCTGGGCCACCACCAACTCATTTGCCACCTGTGAGATCCCCGGCTCCATTCGTACGAACCGCTCGGCCAGGATTCGATCGTACTCCGTGGCGACCTGCCCCCGGAGTGTCGCCGTTCGACCGTCGACCGTCACTTCCACCGGCAATCGGGTCTGAATTGGGCCCGGCTGTTGAAACCGCCGTACCAACGATGCGCTGACATGGCCGGAATCGATTTGCGGCGTCTCGAAGGCCAAGCGAGCAGTGGTGCGGATCGACTTGGCGGCACTCGGGCCTCCCCCGCCAAGCCCGGGCATTCCGATGCCGGGCCCACCGGCTCCCGGTATCGAGCGTCCCTGCAGAGAACTTCCCTGTGGAGAACGTCCCTGTAGAGCACGTCCGCCCAATGAAGACGCGCTGGACTGTGCGCCACTGGTCGCGGCTCCGATGAACATCCGTGGATCGAACAGCGACGTGCCGACGAACTGGCCCACCTGGCGGTTGCCTACCTGAAACTGATCCGCCGGAAAGAGTGTACGGCCGGTGTTCTCCGCGCTCTGGGTCAGATCGAGTTCCCGGCCTCCCAGGTTGCCCAAGGCACTGCCGCCGCCAGCCACTGACGAACCGCCGAAATTACTGGTGCTCCCAAAGGAGGAGTCGCTGGTGAAGGTCCGATTGTTGGCGCTGGTGTTCCCAAAGGTCGTCTGCGCCGAAGCCGTCTGCTGGGCACCCAGGGCGACGCAAAGGGCGATGGCAATTGCAGAAAATTGGCTTCGCATTCGTAGGTTCTCCCCGTCTGGACGGCCCCGTGAATCATCCCATCTTCTAAGTATATCGTACACAAACTCCCCGAAATTGTCTATTCCCGTCATTTGACGGAAAGACCGATTGCGGCGTTGCTGCCGAAGGAGCGGACACCTCACCGGACACCCCCCCGAACAGCCCATTGAAAAAGGGCACGAATCAATCGTAGGGTGGGCACTGCCCACCAAAAACCGAAGGGAACACGTCAAATGAGTTTTGGTGGGCAGTGCCCACCCTACTGCTGAACGCGCTGCTCGCACTGCTTGACGGCGGGCACATAACGATCGCCGACCGCCGTGACGGCAAAACGGCGCGACGTCGGGCCGGTGATCTCGATGTCGATCTGAACTCGCTGCTTCGGCAGACAGCCTTCGACCCGATCCGCCCATTCGATCACGGTGATCCCGTCGCTTTCGAAATACTCGTCCGGCCCGAGCTCCTCGAACTCGTCTTCGTCGCGCAACCGATAGGCGTCGATGTGATAGAGCGTACGTTCTGCGCGATACTCTCGGGCGAGCACAAAGGTCGGGCTGATGACATCGCTGCGCTGGATCCCCATGCCGACGGCGATCGCCTGAGTCAGCCGAGTCTTCCCGGCACCGAGCGTTCCTCGCAGGGCAACGGTCGTGCCGGGTGGCAACACGTCGGCCAACGCCTGCCCGAGCGCGTCGGTCGCCGCCTCGTCGGGCGCATCGTAGTGGAATCCATTCATGGGTCGTTTCTAGCCACTAGCCCAACAGAAGTCAAGCACTTGTGGGGCTTTCCCAGGAGACCTGCAAAGTCAATTTCCGTAGGCCGGATCGTGATCCGGCGTGGTCGGTGCGCCGAGGACATGCCGGATCACGATCCGGCCTACATCTTGAGGTACGCAAACTCGCGATGAACCTGAATTCTTGCGAATCCAGCTACCCCGGACATTGAGCGTGACGGACCGCTAATCGAAGTCGTGCTGCCAGCCTCGCGGCACGAGTTTCGTCTGCTGCCCTTGCGCATCCACCTGCCATAGGTTGGGCTCCGCGATAAAGCAGCCGATGTCGGTCAATCCGACTGTCAAGGGCTGCTCGGCCAGCATGCGTTCGGCCTGCTCGGGCTCGACGGCCAGGATCAATTCGAAATCCTCGCCGTCGCTCAACGCATGGTCCAGCGGCGTGGCTTCGTCCGAGCGTGCCCGGGCCAATCGGCGTGCATCGTCGGCCACGGGCACGGCGTCGGTCTGCAGAATGACGCCGCAGCCGCTTTCTTCGGCCAGATGGGCCAGATCGATCGACAGCCCGGCGCCCACATCGATGCCCGCATGGAGACGATACTGCCGGTTCAACCCCAGGGCTTCCTCGACGCGTGGCTCGAAGTCGAGATGCCCCCCGAGAATACTGCCGCCGAACGAGCCGGTCACGACGATCCGATCGCCCGGGCATGCACCGTCGCGTCGAAGCGGTCCCTCGGGCGTCACCTGCCCGAGCAGCGTAACGGCGATAGCCAACGGCCCGTCCCAACTGTTGGTATCTCCGCCGGCGATGGCCAGGTTGTACTTTTCGGCAAGCGGCAAGAGCCCTTCGTACAACGCGACGGCCAGATCCAGCCCACCCTGTCGCGGCAGGGCCAGCGCAACGACTGCTGCCAGCGGGCGGCTCGCCATGGCTGCCAGATCGCTCAGGTTGGCCGCCAGTGCCTTTCGGCCGACGCGACGCGGATCGACTTCGGTTAACTTGAAATCGACCTGGT
>JAZFUB010000055.1:0-4198 GCA_036447015.1 Thermoguttaceae bacterium
GCCAGGAACTGCCGGAAGAGGAAGAAATCGGCAAGATGGAGGGTTTATCGGTCGATACGGATTCATCGAAGAAGGTCTATCGCCACGACGGGGCCCACACGCACCCGGGAGCCGGGCTGCACAGCGTGCCGACCCGACGAAATCACCACGAGTATGTCGATCGTCACAAGTGATTGCACTGCAAGGGCTTGCGGTTGATTTCGAATCTGTCGTCTAGCGGCCGGGCTTGCCCGGCGTGTTTCCTTTTTGCCCAGAAACGCGCCGAGCAAGCCCGGCCGCTAAACTGTAGGGCGTGCAGTTCCGTATCAAGGAAAGACGATCGCTCGACGTGCCTTCCCACGGAAGAGCGGGAATGGTAAACTATAAGGTTCTCGAATCGAAACCGCAAATCAGACCATAAACCCAACCGGAACACGGAGTTCGAACCAATGGCCAAGCCAAGTCGTAAGATCAAGAAAGCCAACCACGGCAAACGTCCGGCTAACGCCAAGGCCCGCAAATCGAAACGCAGGGCTGTCCGCACGTGATCTTGAAGGCTGTGATTCCCGGCCGTTGGGGTTTCGGGGCGGCCGAGCGAATTCGCGTGAATTCGTTCCCCCAGCAGTCGATCAGCCACCAAGGAGCAAAGTGTGGTCAAAAAACCGCTCATCCTCGATCCGTCCGAGTACGACACGAACAACGTGGTTGCGGATATCGACGAAATCCGCCGCCACAACCTTCAGCGATTCGAGATGGAACACCTGACGGCGATCTGCTACGAGAATCCTGAAACGCACATCTGTGTCGGGTACAAGGATCTGGCGGACGAGTTTTGGGTCCGTGGCCATATGCCGAGCATGCCGCTGATGCCCGGGGTGATCATGTGCGAAGCGGCCGCCCAGTTGTCCAGCTACTATTGCACGAAGAACAAGCTGATCTCCGGAGTCGTCGGGTTCGGCGGCCTCGAGGAGATTCGCTTTCGCGGCATCGTGCGGCCCGGCGATCGGTTCGTGGTCGTCAGCCGATTGTTGCGGGCGCGCCGGGGGTTCATTACCTGCGAATTCCAGTGCTTCGTCGAGGACAATATGGTCTGCCAGGGCATTATCAAGGGAGTCTCGTTGCCGACGGACCTGTTCAACAGCGAAACGTCGCCCGACGCTTGAGCCGACCTTCCCGATGTTATTCCCCTTCCACGACGACAATCCCACCGAGCGAACGCCGGTGGTCACCTACGCGCTGATCGCGATCAATCTGGCGGCCTTTCTTGCCACTTACCGATTGCCGTCCGTCGAGCGCCAACTCTTGATCTACCGTCGAGGATTCATGCCGGCGCGGATCGGGCAGTTGATCGACCCGAAGCCGATTGCCGTTCCCGTCGATCGGGTGATCCAGCACCCGCGTCATGGCCGGCCGCAGGTCGATCGCGGGTTTCTCCAGTTACAGCCGATCCCCCGCGAGATAGCCGCGTCGTTGATCACCTGCATGTTCCTGCACGCCGGATGGATGCACCTGTTGGGCAATATGTGGTTCCTGTGGATCTTCGGCAACAACGTCGAGGACCGGCTCGGGGCCGTGCCGTTTCTTGGCGTGTACCTGTTCGGAGGAATCCTGGCCAGCGGTTCGCACTGGATGGTGGAGCCCGACAGCACGGCGCCGGTGATCGGAGCCAGTGGGGCCGTGGCAACGGTTTTGGGTGCCTATGCCGTCACTTGGCCCTGGGCCCGCGTTCGTACGTTGGTGTTCCTGTTCGTCTTCATCACCGTCATCGACCTGCCCGCGTTGTTGGTCCTGGGTGTCTGGTTCCTCGGGCAACTGCTCGCCGGCGGTCGTGACGTCGGTGGCAACGTGGCATGGTGGGCGCATATCGGGGGTTTTGTTGCCGGGGTGGTCATGATGCCGTTGGTCAGTGCCGCGATGCGCTTGTACGGTTCCGTCACGACACGTTCTGAGAAGACACCACTTCCATAATTCACAACTCACGATTTCAATTTCGAAAACGTTCATGGGACGCCGCGCACTGAGAAAACCCGACCCCTCGCTCGACCTCTCTCGTCACTTGACGACCGTCGACGAATTGCCCCGGCCGTTCAGCCCGAAGGCCCTGTTCGAACGTTTCGCCCCGTTGGAGGTGGAGGTCGGCTCGGGCAAAGGCCTTTTCTTGCGTGATGCGGCGGCCGAGCGGCCGGACGTCGACTTCCTCGGCATCGAGATTTCCCGAAAATACGCCCACTTCGCCGCCGCGGCCTTGGCCAAACGGCAACTCGGCAACTCGATGGTCGTCGTGGGCGACGCGCTGCGAGTTTTCGCCGAACTGTTGGGCGACGAGTCGCTGGCGGCCGTGCATGTCTACTTCCCCGATCCCTGGTGGAAAGAGCGGCACCGGAAACGCCGCGTGATGCTCGAACCGCTGATCCGCAACATCCAGCGGACCCTCAAGCCGGGAGGATTGCTGCACTTCTGGACCGACGTCGAGGAGTATTTTCAGACGTCGCTCGAGCTGTTGGCCAAGCACTCGACGCTCGAAGGCCCACAGGACGTACGCGAGTTGCCCGCCGAGCACGACATGGCCTATCGCACTCACTTCGAACGCCGAATGCGGCTGCACGACGAGCCGATCTATCGGGCCGAGTATCGCAAGCCGTAGGTTGCGTGATGCCGTAAACGCACGGCATTCGCCGTCTAGCGGCCGATCGGCTGTTTTCGCACACGTAACCGGCAATTTCTGCGCGGCATGGCGAGCGTTGCCCGGTATGACTGCGCGGCGTAAGTGCTTGCCGCGTAGTCGGTTCAGAGTGTCGGCCGGTTTTTGGGCCGTTTTGGCGCGGCGTTTGCAACCGACCTCGGCAAGCCGTTCCTCAAACACATGGAGAGTCGAATCGATGCAAATCAGCAACGTATCGGCCGGGTATTCGGATCCGGCAACCATCGGCAGACGGGGTGAGGCCGCCGAGGTCGACAAGAACCGATCGCGGCAAACGGCCGAACTCAAGGACGCCACGATTGCGATGCCCTCGGTCTCGTTGAGCGAGGTCCTCGCGCGATACGACGTCACCGACATCACACCGGCGGATTTTTCCGGGATGGTGCAAAACCTATTCGAGATCGGTGCCATTACGACCGACGAGTTGCAGCAGTTGGCCGTCGTCGGCCACGACCTGGACATCGAAGGCATCGACCCGGACGAATCGATCAACTTGATCGAGTTCTACACGAAAAAGATCGAGGAGATGCGGCGAGAAATCGAAGGGCTCGATGGAAAGCCGCTTCCGCATCAGCAGTTGGGCCCCCTGCTGGGACGGCTCGACTGGATCGAGAAATTCGCGCTGATCCAATCGGCTCCCGATGCGATTGGGCTCGATACGGTGGCGTGAGGGAACTTCGTCGCCGTGCCGGCGACGGCTAAACATCTTGTTTCAGTGCCAACGCTACTTACCGCCTTCGTACGTCCGGCCGAGAATTCGATTGCGGTAGTTCTCCATCGCCATCGTGGCTAACTGCTGTCCACATGGTGTGGGATACTGGCCGGTGATGCATGCGCGACAGAGTTGGTCCGGCCTGAAACCAATCGCCCGGGCAACCGACTCGACCGGCAGGTAACGTAGTGAATCGGCCCCCAAGTCGGCTGCCATGCGGGCCTCGGCTTCGTCGCCCAGCGGCCCTTCTTCGAGATACGGTGGGGCGAACAGTTCGCTGACCGTCGACATATCGATGCCGTAGAAACAGGGGGAGATGATCGGCGGGCAGGCAACCCGAATGTGGATCTCCTTCGGTTTCCCCAACTCGCGAATCCGCTGAATCAAGACCTTCAACGTCGTGCCGCGGACGATCGAATCCTCGACCAGCAAGACGCGCCGGCCTTCGAGGATGTCGCGCAGCGGCGTGTATTTCGTTTGGGCCTTGCTCTTGCGACTGTCGCTGCCTTCGATGAAGGTCCGGCCGCTGTACCGGTTGCGGATGAGCCCTTCGACGCTGGGGACTTTCAATTTGTAGGCCATCGCATCGGCGGCCGCCTTGCTCGTGTCGGGGACCGGCACCACGACCGTATCTTCGTCGATCGGCGCGGTCTCGAGCCGGGCAAGCTCCTCGCCCAACGCCTTGCGGGCAAGATAGACACTTTGCCCGTCCATCGTGCTCGCAACGTTCGAGAAATAGACCCATTCGAAGAAGCAGTGCGCCGTCCGCGTGCTGGGAGCGAACGACTCGAATCGCAGTTGCCCGT
>JAZFUB010000056.1:0-3714 GCA_036447015.1 Thermoguttaceae bacterium
GGATTTGGTCATTCCTCCCCCAAACCAACTCACGTGATACAAATAGCGAAAGGAACTCAAGCAATGTCCAAACCCCTCAACATCGCAATGCTCGGCTGCGGCTTCATGGGCCGGGCTCACTCGAATGCTTACTTGCAGGTCAATCACTTCTTTCCTCGTGAGCACAAGCCCGTGCTGAAAGCCTGTTATGGACGCGAGGAGGATCTTGATAAACTCAAGGACTTTCAGGCCAAGTGGGGCTATGAGTCGATCGAGACCGATTGGCGGAAATTGATCGATCGGGACGATATCGATCTGATCGATGTTTGTGTGCCGAACTTCATGCACAAGGATTGCGTGCTCGCGGCGGCCGAGGCGGGCAAGATAATCATCTGCGAGAAACCGTTGGCCATGAGCACGGCCGAGGCCGAGGAAATGGTCGCGGCCGTGGAGAAGGCGGGCGTGGCCAACATGGTCTCGTTCAACTACCGTCGCGTGCCGGCCATCGCGCTGTTCAAGCAGATTATCGACGAGGGCCGCGTGGGGCGTCCGTTCCACTATCGGGCGGTCTACAACCAGGACTACACGATCGGCGCCGATGTGCCCCAAGGCGGCATGGCGATGTGGCGGCTCGACTCGAAGGTGGCCGGCTCGGGCGTGACCGGCGATCTGCTGGCCCATTCGATCGACTCGGCCGAATGGCTCAACGGCCCGATTAAGCGAGTGGTGGCCCATACCGAGACCTTTATCAAGGAGCGTAAGCACGCCGACACCGGCACGGTCGAAAAGGTCGATATCGACGACGCCTGTATGTTCCTGGCGATCTTCGAGAACGGTTCGATGGGCACGTTCGAGAGCACCCGATACGCTCGCGGCCGGAAGAACTACAGCACGATGGAGATGAACGGCGAGAACGGCTCGTTGTTCTTCGACCTCGAAGACCCGCACATCTTGCAGTACTTCCGCTATGCCGATCCCAAGACGGGCGCCAAGATCGAGGACCATCTGACCGGCTGGCAGCGGATCCACGTGACGAACTTCGAGCACCCCTACATGAACAACTGGTGGGTACCCGGCTGCACGATCGGCTACGAGCACACGTTCACCAACAGTTTCGCCGATTTCCTGGCGAGCCTCGAAGGGGGCGAAGCGTTCCAGCCCGACATGAAGGCGGCGTTGCGCACGCAACGAGTCTGTGACGCAGTGCTCGACAGCGCCAAGCAGGGCCAGTGGGTCGACATTCCGGCCTGAGCGGACGGCGAACGACAAGCCACCCACCCCAAGCCCACCGACTGCGGTCGGTGGGACAGGCGTGGCAGTGGCCGGCACGTTCTCGTTAAGTTCGGAAACGCGCCGGGCAAGCCCGGCCGCTAAACGACCGACGCTGCGCCTTCACAAACTTCACACGGTCAGCAGCCCACCGCTGTTTACGTACGCCAGCGACTGCTCGATCATTGCGAGCGTCTCTTCGATCTGCCCGATGTCTTTGAATCCGATCGTGAACGCGTCGACCGTGCCCAGCCCGAGCACGTAGTTGAGTGCTTCGGCCCGTTTTTCGGCCGAGTCGTAGCCGCTTTCTCCGTAGATCTTCATGCCGATGATGCCGCGGCCCTTTGCGTGCATCTTCGCTATCTGGGCGGCAACATCGTCATGCTCGCCGTCCATCTTGGCCTCGAACGGATTGATCCGCACCAGTTGCACGTCGAGATCCTTGCAATCGACCGACGCGGACAACGACTCCCAACCATGGCAGGAACAACCGACCGCCCGGATGCGACCTTTCGCCTTTGCATCGAGCAACACTTCTTGAACCGGCCGCATGTCGACCGGGAAGGTGCCCGACTGCATGCAGTGCATCAGCACGGTATCGAGTTGTTCGAGCTGCAACTCCTTGCGAAACCGCTCGATGTCGGCCTTGGCCGCCGCGGCGTCTTTTGCCCGGGTCTTCGTTTGAATGAAGAGATTTTCGCGTGGGAGTCCTTTGATCGCGCCTGCAACCATGGCGTGGGTCTTGTACATGTCGGCCGTATCGATGTACCGGATCCCGCGGTCATAGGCGTCGCGGACCAACTTTGTGAAGCTGTCTTGGCCCAAGTCGCGTTGTTCGCGTCCGCCGCGCGTCCCGGTTCCGATACCCAGGACCGAGGTCTTGATGCCGGTCTTACCCAAGGTGACCAGATCGGTGCCGCTGGTGATCTTTGCGGAAGCCTCGTGGGCGAAGCCGAACCCGCCCGCATAGGCAGCCGCACCGGCGGCCGCGGTCCCGGCCAGAAATTCTCGACGCGTGATTCTCGACATGATCGGATCCTTGTATCTATGCTGATTCGTGAAAACCCTTGCCAACACTACCCTATTGATTGTACTGGGTGCGACGGAGGATACAATAGAATCGCGATAATGGGTGGATAGTCACTTTTCGCTCCGCGAAAAGACGTTTGTTCGCGGAGAGGCTGTTTCCGAGTGATTCACAACCTGGGAGCGAACAACGACTATTCCTACGTTCCTCGTTGCTGCCCGAACCATTCGACCTGGCGACGGGGGCAGTATTGCAGACTGTTTTGCTTGCAGTACGGTTCGAGCCACTGGGCCTTCTTGGCAAGCTCCTGCTGGTCGATTCCCTGCGGCATGAGCATGGCCCGAGCGCGGTCGATCTCGGGCAACTCGGCCAGGTAGGATTCGATCTCGCGACAGTCTTCGGGCCGATCGACGACGAATTTTACCTGGTAGTCGTACTCGGCCACCAACCGACGGACCACGTCCGCACGATGCCGCTGCTTCACGTGCCGCCGTGCCCAATCCGGATCCGACTCGGGCGACGGTCGGGAGTTCGACAGTTTCGGGCTGATCGACATCAGATCGCACTCGACCGGCAGATAGAGCGTTGCGGCCGTCTCGATCGTCACGTGCCGCCCCAACCGGCGAAGTTCGGCACATAAGGGGACCGCCTCGGCAAAGAGCATCGGCTCGCCGCCGGTCAGCACGACATGGGGACAATCGAACGGCTCGACCCGGACAATGATCTCGTCGACCGACAGCTCTTCGCCCTCCGGCGACCACGAGGCATACGGCGTGTCGCAAAACGAGCACCGCAGGTTGCAGCCGCCGACGCGCACGAAGACACTCTCGGTACCCGTCAGGCGGCCTTCCCCCTGAATGGACTGGAAAATCTCGGCAATTCGCATGGGAATGTATGTGTTGAGGATCTCTCCGTTTAGCTGTCGCCGGCACGGCGACTTAACGCAGGAACACACTTTCGGCCAAGTCGCCGTGCCGGCGACAGCTAAACGGGCGAATGTCGAACTCTGCAATTATAGGGGAATTCGTCCGATCCGACATCGCGGACGACGAAGGTTGGGAAGGACGGCATTCGGGAAGAAGGGAAAGGGGGAAGAGGGGAAGACGAGTTTGGATTGACTTTTTCCCCTTTTCCCCCTTTCCCTTTTTTCCTCTCACTTTGTAATCACACATGGCCAAAGTTTTCGATTTTTCAAGAAATCGCCCGAAATGGCCCTTGACGCAAATCGCCAACTGTGTTAATACTACTAGTACAGTTAATCGTAGCGAGGCGATGATGGAATTTCGGATCGATACATCCAGCCGATTGCCGATTTACCGGCAGCTTAGGAATCAGTTCCGCGAGGCGGTTGCCCGCGGGCAATTGTCGCCCGACGAGCGACTGCCCTCGGTCCGCGACCTGTCGCGCACGTTGGTCGTCAACCCGAACACGATCGCCCG
>JAZFUB010000057.1:0-5891 GCA_036447015.1 Thermoguttaceae bacterium
GTCGTCCACACGCGTGTGCCCGGCCGGGCCAGCAGGGGTTGCCGGCGAATCCAATTGCCATAGTCGGCCATCTCCAGGCTGGTGCCAAGCGGCCGACGATCGATCAGCAACAGGTCGGTCTGCCGGCTGTAGGCTCGCAACTCGCTATGGGGCATGCAGACCAAAGGCCGCGCATGGCGCCGATCGGCCGATCGCAACCGCTCGGCCAGCGTCGTGACCGGCTGAAGTTCTTCACCCGACAGGGCCCAGCCAAGATCCCAGGCCAGAACCGGGTCGTACTGCGGTCCGATTTTGCCCGCCGCCGAGAGCGATGGCTCGGATAATGACGAAGCGGGCAGAGACGATTCGACCCAGCGCGGCGGCGGGCTGACCAGCCACAAGCCGAGTTCTGCCGCCTGCTGCAAAATCTCCGGCGAGGCGGCTTGACGGAGCCAGACCGTGTTGAACCGCAACTGCTTCAACAACGCCAGCGACTCGCCCTGATGGAGCACCATGCGAGGGAACATGGGCCGCCCGTCAACCGTCAGCACCGAACCGGCCAACTCGATGCGCCGTGGCGTCGCCTCAGTCGATCTCTGCGTGCCGACCCGCTGGCCGACCGCAACCATGGGCGTAATCAGCGAAGGAACAAAACCGGCCACATCGAGGTCGTCGATCCAGAGGTTCGTCGTGCCCGGGCCACCGTAGACATTCAGCAGGACATGTTCGAGATAGGCCTCGCGGCTGTCGACGCTGGGGCCCAACTCGGCTCGCAGCGCGCGTACCTGCCGGGCAAGGAGCCGGGGAATGTAGGTAATTCGCAGTTGCTGCCAGCGTCCCACGTCCGTGTAGCTCGAGCCTTGGACCAGTGTCGAGATTGGGCCGCCGGTGCGCGGATCCTCGGTTCTCGGCAGCACGACCCGAGCCAGCAGTTGCAGCCCGGAGCGATCTGATTTCACCCAGACCGTGGGCATCAGTTCGTCGATCACGCGGGGACGTCCCACCTCGTGTTGGAGATGGACGTAGGTGCCCTGGCTGCCGCTAAGGGCAATCGATTCACTTCCGCGGCCGGTATGGGCCTCCCCTTGGACACGCTTTTGCCGCTCGATGCGATATTGTGCATCGCCGCCGGCAACCAGCCATGTCGGTTCCGCCGCCTCGAACCCCTCGTACCAGGCCGCCTGACCGCGCAGGCAGCTCGGCATCATCAGCAACGCGGTTGCAGCAGCCACCGCAATCGAATTCGCCGTACCTGGACGCATCGGGGGACTAATGTACTCGGATTAGGTGGATTCGGATTGGCAGAGCCGTAGGGTGGGCAATGCCCACCAAAACTCGTTTGACGTGTTCCCCTCGGTTTTTGGTGGGCAGTGCCACCCTACTTTTTCGACGTTGTTGAAACGCAACGCAACGGCCCATTGAACAACTTTGCCGCAAGTTGTGCTTCTATCACGATTTGCGGAGAGCATCCAGATCAAACGTGGCGTTTTCGTCACACGGATGACCTACTCGACAATCGGCTGAAACACTGTAACCGATTGCAGGGGAACAAGTTGTGTCATTACCTGGGCGGGAAGGCTCACTTCGGCACGCATCGTGCTTTTTCCAATGGCTGTATCACCACATCGAAGGAGCCATCCATGAGCAAGCAGTCGCGAATCATCAAGTCCGAAACGAACGAGGTCCCCAAGGAACTGCTCGATCTGGCAGCCGTCATTGGCAAACTGCCCACCGAACATCTCGATAAAGTCGAACCGGTTCTGGGAAAAGTCGTCGAAAGCACGAAAAGACGCCGAAAGATCCTCTCCCTCGTACAGGACGCCCTGAGTCAATTGCGACTGGACATGAAATACCTGGCCTTCGATCTCGAAGCCACCCGCCGCGAGCGAGACGACTATCGCCGCCAGTTGGAAGAGACCCCCTGATCTGGTGGTACTACGTTGGGTATCGCCATATGGAACGTTGGAGGGGTTGCGGGGCCCGGTCCTCGACAATAGGATAGAGTTATCATACACGGTTGAATCGAGGTGTTCTCATCGGCCCACCTCGTTTTCGTATGTCGGAACGCATCATCCCATCCCCTACCTACCAGCACCGGAACGAGACTCGGCATGGTCGGGCCATCTGCCGAAAACATCGCGCAGCGCGCGTTTGATCTAGGACTGCTTGATGAGCGGCAGCTACAAGAGGTCTGGGCACACTTCGGCAGCCAGAACGTCAGTGTGGACGACTTCCTTCAACTGCTCGTTCGACGCGAGTATCTGACCAACTATCAGGTCGAGCGCCTGGTCAAGGGTGACCGGACGGGCTTCTTCTTCGGTGACTACAAGGTCCTCTATCTGGTCGGTAGCGGCACGTTCGCCCGGGTCTATCGTGCGACGCACAAAGAGACGGGGCAGATCGTCGCCGTCAAGGTGCTGCGAAATCGCTACAGCGACGCCCCCACCCAGTTTGGCCAATTCGTTCGCGAGGGTCGCGTCGGTTGCACGTTGCGCCACCCGAACATCGTGCCCATCTATGACGTCATCTCGCAT
Source organism: Thermoguttaceae bacterium (assembly GCA_036447015.1). Taxonomy (GTDB): domain Bacteria; phylum Planctomycetota; class Planctomycetia; order Pirellulales; family Thermoguttaceae; genus JAZFUB01. The sequence continues at coordinate 2,514 of JAZFUB010000057.1, forward strand.
GGAAAGGTCCATTTTCTGGTCATGGCCTTCGTCGAAGGGCGAAACCTGCGCGAGTTCGTCAAGATTCGCCGACAGATCGAACCGGCCGAGGCGACCAGGCTGATGATCGACCTCTGCCAGGGAATGAGTTATGCCTTCGAACATGGCCTGACGCATCGCGATCTAAAGATGAACAACGTGTTGGTCTCCAGCCGCGGCCAAGCCAAGCTGGTCGATTTCGGGTTGGCCGCCGCAGACGAGACCCTTGCCGACGATGTCTTGGCCGATTTGCCGAACGCGCGAACCGTCGACTATGCGGCACTCGAACGGGCAACCGGGGTACGCAAAGACGACACTCGCAGCGACATCTACTTCCTCGGTTGCATCTATTACAACATGCTGACCGGCCGACCGCCGCTGCGCGAAACCCGCGACCGTATCCAGCGGCTCAGCAAGTCCCGATTCCTCGAGGTCAAACCGATCCGAAAGCTCGATCCGACGATCCCCGAGTCGGTCGCACTGGTGGTCAACAAGGCCATGATGCTTGATCCGAGCCGTCGTTATCAGTCGCCCGGCAAGATGATTATCGACTTGGAAATCGCCATGAAGCGGCTCGGCGACCGAGCATCCAAATCGGCCCGGCAAGCCGACACGGCCAATGGCAAACCGATCTCAGACGCCGACCGGACGACCACGTTCCCCGAAGCGACCTACATTCCTCCCGGCGAGCGGCCCTCGGTGATGATCGTCGAATCGGACTCGCAGATGCAGGACGTGTTCCGCAACGGGTTCAAGCGAGCCGGTTACCGCATCCTGTTGACGAGCGATCCCGATCGGGCGCTCGATCGCTTCCGGCACGATCCGGATGTCGCCGAATGCATCGTCTTCAATGCCCAACAGCTCGGGCGTTCGGCCCTGACGATGTTCAACGAGTTCGGCCAAACCAAGGAGGTCAGCTACATTCCCGCCGTGTTGCTGCTGGAGGACAACCAGCGAAGTTGGGCGAAAGAGGCCAAGATCGCGGAACATCGAGTCGTGCTCTCGATGCCGATCACGATGAAACGGCTCCGCGACGCCTTGGCCAAACTGGTCGCTCCCGAGCCGAGTGGGTGAACACCCGCCAACCACTGGAAGGGTATTCGGTCGCGGCCGGCCCTTCGTTGACGATTCCGCCCGTATCCCTATAATTGTCGGGACAGAGGACCGGTCCCGGAAGAATCGGCGGCAGAAGCCGGTCGGCATCATACAGTAGGAAGGAGAATTCGTCTTATGGCCAATGTGAATGAACTGACCGACGCTAATTTCGAGGCCGAGGTGTTGAAATCGAGTGAGCCCGTGCTCGTCGACTTTTGGGCTCCCTGGTGCGGACCGTGCCGAATGATCGGCCCGGTCGTGGAGGAACTGGCGACGGAGAACGGCGATTCGGTCAAAGTCGGCAAAGTCAACATCGACGACAACCCCGACACGGCCGCCGGGTACGGCGTGAGCAGCATCCCGACGCTGATGATCTTCAAGGGGGGCGAGGTGGTCGACCGTTTCGTCGGTGTTCAGCAGAAGACCCGTCTGCAAGAGGCCCTCGATCAGGCAAAGGCCTGATTGCCCACCCCACATCGCTCGTTCAACGCCCAGCCGAAGGCGCCGGCTCCGGTCGGCAAAGAAGCCGGCATGGGTGCCATGGGCGGCTTGTCCGCCCTTGCGCTTTTGCGATTCAGGGGAAGGCAAACTGCCCCTGGCACCCATCACCCCATTCCTCCTCTTCTTCCCAAGCTATCTTCCGTGGCGTTCGGCGGCCCCTGAATCTCCACGTGCTGCCCCACACAGACCACTTCAGGTGAATTTGTCCCTCGGAAGTGTCGATTAAGTGGCCTAGAGAAAGTTTGCCGGTTACGAAGACTCCGAATTGGTCGAAAGATGCCCAAGTCCAATACGCAGAAACGCTCGAAACGGTCAGCCCGCAGGGTGGCCGGCGTGAAGACCAAGACCCGTGTCGATGTGGCGCATCAAGTTGTCCGCGAAGAATCGGCTGCGGCAGAAGTCGACAAGTCGGTCGGCAACGATGGGGCCGTCGACAAGTCGGTCGGTGAGGCGGCTTCCGGTGAGACTACAGCCGAGCAACTCCGCACGCAGGCCAATCAACTTGCCTCGCACCTGCGCACCCGACAGCAAGACCTCGATCGCCGCGAGGCCCAGGTCAACGCCCGGGTCGCCCTGTTGGAACGCGACATGCGGGCGGCACGGTTCTGGCTCGCCGAACGCGAGGCCGAGTTGAAACACCGAAGCGAGCAACTCGACGAGCAACAGAGCGAGACACAAGAGCGCTGGGGGCGTTTCCAGTCGACCGAAGAGGCCCGGACACAGTTCGAAGCCCGGCAACAGCAGTCGGAAGCGGCACTGCGGTTCGAGTCGCAGAAGATCGCTGCCGAGCGCGAAGCCCTGCAGCAGTTGAACCGGCAGCTATTGGCCGCCGTCGAGCGGCGGCGACAGGCCGTCGAATCGCATGCCGCCAAACTTCTTCAATGTGCCCAAAAGGCCGGCCCTGAGCTGCTTGCCCGGCAGCGGGAGGCTCGGCACGCGGACGAAGCGATTCAAGCTCGCCAGATGCAACTGGAACAGGCCGAAACTCGATTGGTCGAGGAGCAGGCTACAGTTCGGCAACTTCGGCAGCAGTTGCACGAGGCTCGCCGAGAGTCGCATGAGCAGACGCATGCCGAGCGCCGGAAGATGGCTGCCGAGCATCGTCAGGCGGAAGCCGAGTTGCAGAAGCAGCGCGAGGCGGTTTCCCGTCGTAGCGAACACGTCGACCATTGCCGTAAGGCTTTGGAGCAGCTTCGCGCCGAGTTGGGGAAGATGCATCGCGAGACGCTGGAGATCCGCCTGGCAACCGAGGAGCTTTGGGTCCAGCTTTCCGGTGCCGCGCCGCCGGCCGCGCTGATCCGCTCGCTGGGCCAGATCCGCAGCAAGCTGGCCGATCATTATCGTCAGGCCAACACCCAGTTGTACGAACAGAGAACGGAAATCGAGCGGCTCCGCGACGAAATGTCCGGACAATACGAGAAACTCGTGCAGCAAAAGCACCGGAACGACCAATGGATGCTGACCCAACACGAGGAAACACAGCAGCAAGCGTCTCGGTTGGTCGCCCGAGAGCAGCAACTCAAGCAGCGGCAAGAAGAACTCGATGAGCAGGCTCACGCCTGGCAGGCCGAGCGCATCGAGTATCAGCACGAAATCCGCTGCCTCCGGGCAGAGCTTGCCGGACGCGAGGAGGCCGTGGCTGCGCGCTAGTACCAAATCGCTAGGTGGCATCACAAGCGTGTTTAGCGGCCGGGCTGCGGGGGGGTTGTTGGGGCCGGTTGGGGGCCCTGGCCGCACTCGGCCTGCCGCCTTGAAGCTCGTGCG
>JAZFUB010000058.1:0-13564 GCA_036447015.1 Thermoguttaceae bacterium
ATTTTCCTTCGCGTCTGACGTATTTTCCACGAGAGGCCGTCTCATGAAAACGATCCTGGTAAGCCTACTTTGTGTTCTCTGCTGTCCGTGTTTGCTTCGGGCCTCCGATCGGCCGAACTTCGTCGTGATCTTCGTGGACGACATGGGCTACGGCGACATCGAGCCGTTCGGATCGAAACAGAACAAGACGCCGAACCTGTCGCGGATGGCGGACGAGGGAATGAAGCTGACGTCCTTCTACGTCGCTTCGCCCGTTTGCACTCCGTCTCGCGCGGCCTTGATGACGGGTTGCTATCCGCAACGAGTCGGTCTAGCGAGGGGCTCCGGCCATGCCGTGCTGTTTCCCGGCGACGTGCATGGACTGCACCCCAACGAGATCACAATCGCCGAAACGCTGAAAGCAGCGGGCTACGCCACCGGTTGTTTTGGCAAATGGCACCTGGGCGATCAGCCCGAGTTTCTTCCAACCCAACAGGGTTTCGATACTTATTACGGCATTCCGTACTCGAACGACATGTGGCCCGGCTTGAAGCGATGGCAATTCCCCGACCTGCCGATCATGCAGGGGACCAAAATCGTCGACCTGGTCGAAGACATGGACGCGCAGGCGACGCTCTGCCGGCGGTTCACCGAGCAGGCCGTCGCCTTCATCCGTCAACACAAGGACGAGCCCTTTTTCGTCTATTTGCCACACGCGTTCGTTCATGGCCCGCGACGCGCCAGTCCCCGATTCATGGCCGAAGGGAAGAGCGTCGAGCAAGCTCAGGTGGAAGAAGTCGATTGGAGCGTAGGCGAGATTGTAAGAGCCGTCCGCGAGGCGGGCGTCGCCGAAAAGACGCTCGTCTTGTTCACCTCCGACAACGGGCCGGCAGGAGGTCTCTCGAGCGGACCACTTCGCGGCCGCAAAGGCTCGGGATACGAAGGCGGTCATCGTGAACCGACGATCGCCTGGTGGCCCGGCGTGATTCCGGCAGGCTCGGTTTGCGACGAGCTTGCCGCAACGATCGACTTGCTGCCGACGTTCGCAAAGCTGGCCGGGGCCGACATTCCCGACGATCGGGTCATCGACGGCAAAGACATTGCCGCGCTGTTGCTGGGGAAGCCGGACGCAAAAACACCGCACGATCGATACTTCTATCAGCAAGGCGGCATGCTTCGTGCAGTTCGATCGGGACCGTGGAAACTGTTCGTGTCGGGCGAGTTGTACAACCTGGACGCGGATCTCGCCGAAAAAACAAACGTCGCGGCCGACAATCCCGACGTGGTGGCAACGCTTCTGAAGATGCTCAGCGATTTCAAGGCCGATTTGGCAAAGAACTCGCGCGAGGTCGGCGTCGCGAAGAATCCTCGTACACTCGTGCCGCGTCCCGGTGTCGACGGCGAAGAAGGTTATCGCCCGACACTGTCGCTGCCCCGGCGAACCGAGTGAAGCCGCTGCCAGAGTTCAAGGAGCAGGGGCTGCGTAGGCCTGAATTTCGTTCACGCCCCCGCCCATGGCCCAATACTTGTCGATTCTCAGACGGATCGACCGCACCTTGGAATCCAAGTCGACGGGCACTTCCAACCAGCCGGCGCCGAAGGGGACGATGACGCCCGGCTCGAGGATTCCTTGAAAGGCCTCGCCGTACGAGCCGAAGAACTCGGGCTTGGCGAAGGCGGCCTGAAATGCGCGGTCCCAGGGGCGGCCGAATGAAAGGTCGCGTGACCAGAGGAGCGTATCGTCGTCGGCCAACAGTTCGAGCCGGCCGCCGACCGCCGCGAAATCGTTCAGCCCGGCGTTGGTGGTGTTCAACAGGCGAATCAGCCTCAACCGGGTGGGCTCTTTCAGCTTGATCGTGATCCGGCCGGTTTGGCCCGGCGGCAGCAGCCAATAGGTCGGGCGGAAGTAGAGCTCCCAGGTGCTCGGGTTGTGGTCGTAGGGGACCGGGCCGCGGCCGTAGCCACCGCTGCCGGTCGTGGTGATCGGGCCCAGCGTGTAGTCGACCACGCCGTCGATGGGAACTTCCCAGGTCTTGTTGTCGATGACGTTTGTCGCGGCGAAGCGGTCGTCGCGCGTGCGGTCGGCCTTCACTTCGACGGCGTCGATGGCCACGTTCTTCCATCCCCGACGGACGTACTTGTCCCGCTCCCCCAGCAGGCGTTCGGCCAGTTTGGCCATGCCCGTCTTCAGACGCATCCGGCTCTCGGGCGAGTTCGTCGTCAGGGAGTTTGTGCTCGTGCCCGGCCGTCGACGGTCGTCGTAACGCAGCGTGCCCCGTGTGACGGACAGGGCACCGTCGGCCTCGACGACGATCCGGTCGGAAGTCCCGTCCGGGTGCGTCACGGTCGCTTCGAGCAGGCCACTGCGGTTGGTTCGCGCGATCTTCGGCAGCGGGCTATCGTTTTCCAGCGGCATGGCCAGCGTGACGATTACCTCGCGGTCTTTGCGAACCGGCACACCCAAGGGGGTCAACGTCATGTCGCTCAGCCAGATTTTGGAACTTTCCTTCAGACTGGTACTGTGACCGTAGGTGGCCGGCAGCAGCGTTGCTTCAACCGCGGCCATGTCGGCCGGGGCCGTGAAGTGGGTGGCCGTCTCTTTCCAGTCGTCGTAACCCGCCAGGTTCGAGGCCGGGCTGGTCAGCTTCAGCGGATGCGGATCGCGGAACGAATAGGCGTCGGCCGCGTCCAGGAGCACCTTTCCATCACGATCCAGTAGCTTGAAGTTGATGATCCAGGAGAAGTTCTCGTAAATCCTCGCGTCTTCTTTGCGCGTCTTCAGACTCACCCGGTAGCGGCAGCCGGGCTGAAGAGTAAGAGGTGCACGAAACGAGGGCGTCTTTTCCTTGGGACGAGAAAAGTCCTCGAACAGCACGGCGTCCCGCCCGTCGAGTTTCACGGTCCGGCCATCGCTCCACAAACGGGCCGGCAGCGTCACCGGCGAGTCCTGCGGTGGTTGACTCCGGCCGGCGATCGCGCGCAACAGCCGGGCGTTGTGATCGAAGACGTAGGCCACCGTGGGTTGCGACGGGATGGCCTGCTCTTCATAAGTCATCTCATCGTGCGAAAGCGTGGCCAAGAGCACGGCCGCGTTGGGCCGCCGGGCCAGCACGCTGCCCGGGTCGATCGACTCGTAACGCCCCTCGTTGCCGGGGCTGTTCCAGATGTGCCAGTTGAAGCCGTGCCACCGCCGGCCGGCGTGCTCGACACGGTCGATGAACACGAAATAGTCGTACACTTCGCTCCGGTCATCGGAACGGACGTAGGCGATCTTACGGGTGCGGTGTTCGTAGGCTCGATGGCTGGTGATCTGTCCCGGCCGTGCATAGTAACTCACGTTGCTCGGTCCGCTCTCGGCCCCGATCAGGCTCAGCAGCTTGCCGTCGAACGAGTCGGTAACGACCATGCTGGGCGAGAACGGCTCGCCCTCGGTTTCCAGGACCGACTCGGTCACCGCGTACTGGTGCCATGGAAAATGCCAGGCCAGGCCGCCCGTGCAACAGAGGACCTCGTTGCGGGCCGAAAGGAACATGTCGCCGTTGAAGCTCAAGAACGTGTGGGGCGAGCCGTAGCCGGAGCGGAACATCGCCTCGCGGCCGGTGGCCTTGAACCGTAGCGACGGCCTGGGAACCGACGCCGGTTCGGCCATCGTGCGGACCCAGAGCAGATCCAACAACTCGCTATGGCCCTCCTGGTGCGCGTTGGCGATGCGGCCTTTGAAGTTTTTGGAGATAAAATACATCGCGGGTGATTCGGGAAACTGGGCCGCATAGTCGTACCACCAGGAACCGCCGTAGGAAGGCGAGGGCAACTCGATCGGCTTGTGCTCCATCGTCCCCGACAGCCCCACCTCGTCCTTCGGATAAGGCCGGTCGAACCGCCCGTGGGCGTGCGGCGGCACGGTCGCTTCCTTCATGATCGGATACCAGGTCGCTTCGGCGATGGCCGGATGGACCCGCAGGTCGATGCCGCGGGCGTTGTTCAGACAAGCGGCCGCCGTGTAGAGGTTCTGCATCGAGACGGACCAATAGCCGGGCAGTCCCGACTCGAGGTTCGTGCCCGCGGGACCGATATCGTGGGCGATGATCCAGGTGTACGTTTGCAACAGGCTTTCGAGCCAGGTGCGATTCTCCGGCACGTCGTCACCGACGGCCAGCGAGGCGATCACCGCGGCACTGAGCACGTTGCTTCCCTGGTTCTTCGACCGAAGGTGGTGCAGGCCCATAAACGGCGAGAGGCTCACCAGCCGCCAGTAGTGCTCGACGCCCTTTTCCGCCAGGATCTCGACGGCATCGCGGCGCTGCGTCGGGCTCCAACCGTCCCAGCAGAAGTCAACGGCGAAGGCCACGTTGCGCGTATACATGCCGAAGGGAATCTGCGGCACGTTCACCCCTTCCCAATTGAACCATCCCCATCGCGGCACGCGCCCGGCCATGGCGATAATCTCGTAAGCCGTCCGGGCATAGTCGTCCCGGCCCGTGAGGAAGTACATCATGCCCAGCTTGGCAGTGGTGTCGACCATCTCGCTCAGTCGCCCAGCCGCCTCGCGCGCGTCGTCCGACACATGTTCCTTGGGGTTGCGGTCCTGTTCCAGATCGAGGATCTCGTCTATGTGCGGTTCGACTTGGACCTTGACGTCGGGCCAGTCGTCGACTGCCCGATCGGCCACGGTGCGAATACCCCGTTTGCCGACGACCACGGGCTCATCGAGCAACGACAGAAGCTCCCGCCGCACGGCGTCCGCCCGATCCTTGCGAATCAACAACCCTTCCTTGGGAACCGGCAAGCCCGCCGAGGCACGTTCGCCGCACCAGGGCACGGCAGCGACAAGCAGAATCATCAACGTGCCGCGCATCAGCGTGCCCAACCGAAGTCGTGTTTCTTTCATGAGGCGGTTTCCTTCTCCTTGTCCTGGGATTTGCAACCGCGAGTGCTCCGGGTAGAATACAACAATGCGACGCTCACTGCAACCTGCCCGACCGTCGCTTGGACAATACCACCCGGACAAGTACGAAGATGGGGTTAGCCATGAAACTGAGTAGATTCCTGCGATTGTTCGCGACCGTTGCATGTTGTGCCGGGATCCACGTCTCGGTGTCCACAATCATCGGCGTCGACGCATCAACGACCGTGCTTGCAGCCGAACAACCTGCGTTTACGGACGTCACGAAAGCCTCCGGGGTCGCAACGTTGGTCGACGACCATTACGCGGCCCATCCGCAGTGGTGGCTCAGCGGGCTGCACCTTGTCGACCTGGACGCAGACGGCAACCTGGATCTCTTCTTGAGCAGCCACGGCCGTGGCGCCACCTTGGCTGCCCTGGGCGACGGTGCCGGCCGATTCGTCAAGGCGCCGGGGACCTACCCGTCGAGCGAGATCCATCTCGCCTACGACAGCGATGAAGACGGCCGGGTCGACCTGACGATGACGTATCAGGACGGCGGGGGACAATGGTGGCGCAACCGCTGCCGCCCGGGCAAGCTCGACTTCCAGGCAACGGGCATCACGCGCGGCACGAACACGGCCCGACGTCAGGCCATGATCGACATCAATCGCGACGGCAACGTCGACTGGCTCCGCGGAATGGGAAACGGGATTCTGTTCGACTTCGGCGATGGCAAGGGGGGCTTCGCTTCCGGCAGCCGTATGCTGTCGGTCACCGAAGGACGTGCGGAGGTCCTCTGCCTGCCGCAAGACATCGACGGCGACGGCGATATCGATCTGCTGGCCGAATGGGGCCACTACGGCAATGAGGACGGCAACAGCCGCATCTTTCGCAACGACGGTCGCATGAATTTCGTCGATGTGACGGACGAGGCGGGGCTGCCACGAGAGGCCATGTCGATCAAAGGCGTCGGCGACGTCGACCAGGATGGCGATCCGGACCTGATCTGTCTAGAGCGGCGGCACAAGTTCGCGATCTATCTCAACGACGGCAGTGGTCACTTCGTTGAGAAAGACGGGGCCGTTCGTGGCGTCGCGAAGGGCGCGCACTTGGCCTCCTGGGGAATCGCAGTGACGACCGACTTCGACAACGACGGCGTTGCCGATATTCTGGTCAACGGCAAGCACTTCCTGAAGATGTTGCGGGGTACCGGCGGCGGGAGCTTCCAATACATCAACGACGCCTGGGGTATTCGCGACCTGTCCGCCTCGTCGGTCGACGACGGGCTCTGCTTCGGCGACGTCGACAGCGACGGGGATCTCGACGTCGTGGGCTACACCTCGATCGACGGTCAACGCCAAATCGCCGTCTATCGCAATGATCTGCCGGCACGGAAGTGGCTCCGCGTGCGTCCGGTCGGGCGAGACGGGAATCGCGGGGCTGCCGGCGCAATCATCCGCGTGTACGAACCGGATGCACAACGCTTGATCTGGCGCGAACAAGTCGCAATCTACGACAGCCAGATGGCCGCCAGCTACTACGCGTATGCTCAAACGGAACGCCACTTCGGTCTGGGCGACCGCTCCCGCGTCGACGTGAGCGTCCAGTTCTATCCTTCCGGCACAGTGATCTGGAAGCGGGACGTAAGCACCAGCCAGACCGTGACCATCCGAGAAACCAGCGAGGGCGGCAAGGCCCGATGACCTTATCGCGTAAACGGACGCCGCCGAACATTGCCAGGTGACCGGTCAGTACGACATACCAGGGGACATGCTCTTTCTTCAGCCATGCTACTTCTTCGGTGCGAACAGTTGAAATTCCCAGATCGAGGGGCCTTCGGTCGTTTCAAGCAGGTTCAGCCGGACGTGTCGGGCGGTCGTCGGGGGGAATTCGACCGAAAGGTTCTCGCCGATGGTGGTGCCTTCGTGGAACGTTTCCCAGACGTCGTCCCGCTGGGCCTCTAGGGCGAACTTCCGCACTCGGCCGTAAGGCTCGCTGAGCACGGCCCGATCGAACGTGTTCGGCTCGCCCAGGTCGACCGCCAGCCAACATGCGTGGGTTCCATAGTCGCAACCCCAGCGCGTGGTCGGATCGTCGTCGAAGGCTTTTTCCGGTCCGTAGAGTTCCATCTTCTGGAAAACGTTCGAGGCAGTGGCTTTCTTGCCGAATGTCAACGAACCGGACCGTTGGCGTACCGGTTCAAGCCCGGCGGCCGGGCCGTCGAGCTCAAGCACGACGATCGTGTCCAACTCCTGCCGATGCTCCGCCGGCACGGAAATCTCGATGCCCTGGTCCGTCTGCACGACCCGGGCCGTCCCGCCGGTCATGACCGAGTGGGTGACGATCTTCCGGTCGATCGGCGGCAAGGTGAGCCGGTCGAGTTTCGCATCGAGAATGTGCAGGAAGATCTTGTTGTCTTTGTGGGTCGAGACGCCCCAAATGCTCGCGGCGTTGATGCCCTGGTTGGTTGTTCCGAAGCGAAGTCCCCATTGGGCCGTCAAGAACGGACCGCCCCGGGTGCCGTAGATGCTGTCGCCGTACTTCTGCAACCACTGGCCGATCTGGCGGAACCGCTCGGCCTGGCGCGGCTCGATGCGGCCGTCGGGCATGGGGTTGGTGTTCAACGCCAGGTTGCCGCCCCGCCCGGCACACGTAACCAACAGGTCGATACACTCCCCCAGCGATTTGAGCCGGTCGTTCGGCTTCCACGCCCACTGGGTCCCCAACGTAACGCACGATTCCCAAGGCCGCCCGGGCTGGAACCGGCCGAGGCTCTGCTCCGGCGTATCGAAATCGCCCGCCGCACCGCACCGGTTGTTGATGATCAGCCACGGCTGAAGCTCGCGGGCCATTTTGAACAGTTCTTCCGTGTCCCAATGCTCCGGCTTGCCGCCCAAGTCGAACCAAAGGCCGTCGATCCGCCCATAGCCGGTCAACAACTCGCGAATCTGTCCGTGCAGGTATTCGATGTAGCGCGGATGGTTCTCGGTAAAATAGTCCGGATGGTGCCAGTCGGGCTGCGAGTAGTAGATGATCAGCTTTAGGCCCGCCTCGTGGCAGGCGTCGGCCACGTCCTTCATGACATCATGTTTCCAGGCCGACTCGGGGCCCGTGATCCGATGGTCGGTCAGCTTGGTGTCGTACAGGCAGAAGCCGTCATGGTGCTTGACCAGGAAGATCATGTACCGACAGCCGGCGTCCTTGGCCACCTGCACCCACGCCTTCGCATCGAACCGGTCCGGCGTCCATCGCTTGTAGAGATTATCGTAAACCTCCGTCGGCGTAATCGTTCCCGGCCGACGGCCGTCTCGCCGCACCCCGGCCCGCGACCAGCCGATCTCCTCGCCCGTCAGGCTCACCGGTCCCCAGCAGAGAAACATCCCGAAGCGGTCGTCCTGCCAGGCTCGGACCACGTCGGGCTTCGCCTTCATCCAGGGCTTTTCCTGGGTCTTCTCCTCCGCCGCCGTCTCGGCGGCTCGGGCATAGGAGTTTAGGATGGTCGCAAGACAAACAACGCAAAGGCAAGCAAGTCGTGTCATCGTGTGGCTCCTCGGTTGCATTTTGTAATTCGCACGCTACAGGCTACAGGTGATCTTTGCGTTGCCTTGCCGCATGGAGCACGCGATACACTTCAATTCCTTCTTCGGTCGGACTGTAGTAGATCACGTAGTTGCCCACCGCGGTGCATATTGGCCAGAAACGTTTCGAGGTCCCACTCGGCAAGTTGGCCACGGTCGGCCTCGTCGAACCCGGTCTGCAACTGCTCGTGCAGCCACTGATCGTAGAGATCCTTGGCCCGACTCTCTTCGATCAGGAAGTAGACCTTGTGCGTCTGATCGTCCTCGACGCGGGTGAAGTCGCCGGGATGGCCGCCGATTGCCTGCCGCTGTTCGTCGGTGAGTTTAGGTGTGCTCATGTCTGTATTATCGTCCGGCGGTCGGCAAAGGTCAAAGGCATATGGCGGCCCCGCTCTCGGGAGGGGGGCAGTGCGTTTATGTCATGAACTCTCAGCGGATTTTGTACAGATGGACCTCGTAGGGATCGAACGTGTCTTCGAATCGGCCGTCGGTTGCCTTTAGTGTTCGCTGCTCGCCCAACACTTCTACGGTCGCCTTGCCCGATAGCCCTTTTAGTTGATACGTGGCCTTGGCCGGCTTGTCTTCCATTCGTACGGCGAACAGATAGGTCGCGCCTTCGTGTTTCTTCATCATGACGGCTACCGGATCCATCTGCATCGATCGGCCCGGATCGGGTGTGACTTCGGGTGGCTCGGTGGTGACGGTGGCGCCGTGCTCGATGGTTGGGCTGTTGATCACTGCTGCCAACTGGTGGATTTGACGGTTGATCGCGCCGACGGCCCGGGCCATTGCTTCGTCGGCCAGCAGACCGGCTTCGATGAATCGCGGCTGGAACTGGTGGCTGAAGTAGATCAGGCCCTTGGAGCCGTGGATCAGCGACATCCAGACTTCGGCCTTCACTTGGTGCGGCGTCGGTTTCAGACTCGCGTTGCCGATGTGCGTGCATTCGATGCAGTTCCACGTCACCTGGCCGTCGACGCTCCATCGCCGCAGCCGCTCGACTCCCTGGGGTACGTACCAGAGTTTGCCTGCGACTGCGGGCTTGGCGTGGACTGCCGGGTAGATGTCGAACGAGATGATGTCGCCACCTTTTACATAGCGGGGATAGTCTTCCGGATGGTTGGTGCGCACACCGCGGCCATGCCATCCGTCCCAGGCGACTGCCTGGCCGAGATTCAACACCACGGGCCGCGTCGGGTCCTTCGCTTTGATCTTCTCGAAGTCCTCGACGATCCTTTCCGGCGGGATGGGCGGACCGTAGCCCTTGCCGCGGCCGAGCGACTGGGCGTTGTCCGGTTCGTCGCCGTGCATCCAGCCGACAATGATCCGTTCGTCGAGGTGCTCGGCGGCATACGCGTTCAGCCCACAGATGACCGGCATCCGAGATTCCCTCAATTCGACGAGCTGTGCTTCCGTCGGACCGTTCCACAACCCAACGTACAGGTTGATGCCGATGGCCTTGTACTTCACCGCGTTCTTCGGGGCCTGGAGCCAAACGGCGATCGGAAAGAAATCTGCGCTTTTGTCCGGCCCGTTCTTCCAGATTGCATAGGGGTTGCCCGTGCCGTCGGCCGCAACGGCAGGATGAATCGAAACCGACGCGAGCAATGCCGTTAGAAACACTGCCCACGCTGCCGAAGAACTCGCATGCCGTGTTGCCGTGCCGTTGCAGTTCATGTTACTTTTCCTCTGCTTCCGTCGCGCGATTTCAATCGGTCCGAACGGGATGACGTCCGTTTCACCAAGCATTGTGTAGTATACCGCGTAGTCCACGGAGCATAAAGTTGGAGCAACAGCAGTGGGTCCGTCTTGCGGGATTCGTCAGGAAACGACCCGTCGATCGTCGCAAGGCCAGTTGAACACCCCTCCTTAATAGCCACTTGGCAGAGGGGCGTGCATGTGTCGAGAGCACTGTATTCTCCATGCGGCTACGCAGCCGCAACCTATGTCCCGGCAGGCCGCAGCGGCTCTGCAGGATCGCATCTTCTGTGGTGGCAATGTTTTGCGTGTTGTGCGACGAAAGCGTTGAGGTCGTCTCCTCGATGCCACAATGCGCTGGGACAACCTTGGAACGCAGATGGTTACCGGCTAAGATGAGGGTTCTCAGGTCCCGATCGCGGCCTGCGGCGATGGTAGTTTCACCGCAGCGACGATCGAGATACGGGCCGGCACGAAAACGGTAGATGCATCGCAATCAGGCTCAGACGCGGACGCAGGACGGGAATGGCCACAAACGACACAAAAAGAGGAGCACGTCCATGAGGAAGGCACTGCTGTTTGCAGCGATCATTGCAACACTGGGCGCATTGGGAGGATGCACCGAGACCTCCGAAAACGGTGCTTCGACGGGCCCAAAAGTCGCTTATTCGTCCGTCGGTGATTCGAACTCGTGGTTCCTGGCGTTCTCCGCGGAATTGGAGAAAGAGGCCAAGCAAAGAGGTTACGACTTTCGTGTAACCCACGCACAAGCGAAGCTCGAAAAACAGATCGCCGACGTCGAAGACATCGTTGCACAAAAACCGGATTTCTTGATTCTCGGCCCGATCGACCGCGACGGCTCTGCCGATGCGCTGCGCATTGCAAAAGAGGCCGGCGTGCCGGTGGTGGTCGTAAATCGAGACATCAAAGGCGTCGCCGGCGAAGACTATATCACCAAGATCTACTCCGACTTCGAGTGGATCGGCGAGAAGATGGCCGAACTCATTCACGATGCGTTCGGTGCCGATGCAGAGGTCATCCGAGTCGTCGAGCTGCACGGAACCAAGGGTAGCGGCAACACCATCGGCATGAGCAAGGGGTTCAGGAAGAAGATGGCAGAATACCCCAACATGACAATCGTGGCCTCTCAGCCGGGCGATTTCAATCGAGCGACCGCCATGAAGTCGATGGAGAACATCATTCAGTCGGGCGTCGAGTTCGACGCCGTGTTCGGCCATTTCGATGAAGATGCGCTCGGCGCCATCCGGGCCCTGAGGGCCTCGGGGAGGAAATTGGGCAGCAACCCCCGGGAGGGCGAAATCGTTGTTGTCGGTAACGGTGGAACCAAAGCCGGGTTGGCAGCGATCCAGGCCGGACATTACCACAAGATCGTCTCCGTTACCCCGTACTACGCAGACCAGGTGTTCGATGCAATCGAGGCCTACTTGAAGAATGAGACGCTTCCCACTTACATCCGCGTGGAAGACATCATCATAGACAAGAGCAACGTCGACGAACACATGCCGACGGCGTTCTAGTACCACAACGCCAGGTTGTATCGCAAGCGTGTTTGGCCGGCATCATGGAAGAATACCTACTAGAGATGAAGGGAATCGGCAAAGCATTCCCCGGGGTCATCGCTCTTGACGATGTCGACCTCTTCGTCGGATACGGCGAAGTACATGCCCTGATGGGTGAAAACGGGGCCGGCAAATCAACACTGATCAAGGTTCTCACGGGCATCCATCGAAGGGATGCCGGAGAGATACGGTTCGAGCAGAACCCGATCTCTCCCGCGGACGCAGCACAATCCCAACGGGTGGGAATCAGCACGATCTACCAGGAACTCAATCTGGTGCCCTACTTGAGCGTCTGCGAAAACATCTTCATCGGCAGAGAACCGAAGACTCGTGGGTTGATCGACTGGAAGACCGTCGAGCGGCGTTCCAGAGAGATTCTCAGCGATATGGGTCTCGAAGAGGTCGACGTCAACGAGCCGCTCCGCACGCAGAGCGTCGCCATGCAGCAAATGGTTGCCATTGCCAGGGCCGTCTCGATCGAAGCCCGACTCGTCGTGATGGACGAGCCGACGTCCTCACTGAGCGAGAAGGAGGTGAGAACTCTCTTTCGCGTGATCGAGAAACTGAAGAAGCAGAATATCTCGATCCTATTCATCAGCCACAAGCTGGACGAGGTCTTCGAAATCTGCGATCGAGCAACCATCCTGCGAGACGGCCGCCTGGTTGGGCAGTACGCCACGCAGGATCTGACGAAACTGAAACTCGTGTCGCTGATGATCGGGCGTGACGCCGCGTCGGTCCTGGACAGGAAGAAGGATGTTTCCGCCGGGCATGAAGATCGCGACGTGGTACTGAAGGCAACGAATGTTTCCAGAGCCCATCGAACGACCGAGATCAGCATCGATATCAACAGCGGCGAAATTCTCGGTGTGGCCGGACTTCTGGGATCGGGACGAACGGAACTTGCCCGAATCCTCTTTGGCGATGAGATGCAGGAGACCGGCCGGATCGAGATCAACAACAGGAGCGTGCAGATGAAGAGCCCCGGAGATGCCATCCGACTGGGGCTCGGCTTCTGTAGCGAGGACCGAAAAGAGGAAGGCATTTTTCCTAATATGTCGGTCGTGGACAACATGACCATGGCCAGCCTGCCGGAGCTGAGCAAGGCCGGCATCCTTTCGAGGAAGGCCCAACTGAAACTTGCTGAATCCTACATCAGCAGGATGAAAATAGCGACCGCCGGCCCCAACCAGCCGATGAAGGAACTCAGCGGAGGCAATCAACAAAAGGTCCTGTTGGCCCGATGGTTGTGCAAGAACCCGATACTGATGATCCTGGACGAACCGACGCGCGGGATCGACGTCGGAGGAAAAGCAGAGATCGAGAACCTCATCGCCGAACTGGCCCGCGATGGAGTGGCTGTCCTGATGATCTCATCGGAAATGGAAGAGTTGATCCGCTGCTGCGACAGGATCGCCGTCTTGTCCGACGGCAGAAAAGTGGGCGAGCTGGCGGCAAGAGAGATTTCCGAAGAGCGGCTCATGCAGATGATGGCCCATGGAAATGCCGTGCGGGAAGGTGCCCATGGACAGTAGCACCAAGACGTCGACCGCCACGCGCATCGGCTCGCCGAAATCGATCGCCCGGATGGCGGGCTTCGGGAAACACGGTACCACGTGTTTCTTCCTGGCGTTGTTCGCCGTGATTGCGCTGAACACGCCCAACTTCCTATCGATCGGTACGGCGGAAAACACGCTCGTCCAGGTGTTTCCCGTGATGCTCGTCGCCCTGGGGATGACCCTGGTGATATCTTCGGGTGGGATAGATATCTCGGTCGGAGCCATCATGGCGATCTCCGCGGCCGTCTCGGCGAGGCTCTACACCTCAGGCGTTGGATTGGTTCC
>JAZFUB010000059.1:0-7902 GCA_036447015.1 Thermoguttaceae bacterium
ATGTTGCGTGTCGTGAGTTTCAACCGCGGTGTTTCGTCGCTACGGAAGACCCGTTCGGTGGCCACGGTCATCGTCTTGGCCGTCAGTCGGGCAATCGCCTGTCGCGCGTTGCCGGCCGAGTTCCCCCAGGTCACCTTGCGATATTCTTCCAGGGCCTCTTCGAGTTTGCCCAGCTCCCGCTCGAGCGTATCGCCGATCGAGAACTGGGCCGCCGACGCCTCGTTCGTTTTGGGATATTTCGAGACCAACCGGCGCCAAGCGACGATCGCTTCGTCCCATTTCTTTTCGTGCGTGTTCTTGCGATTCATCAGCAGGAGGATGTTCGGATTGCGGCCGTCGAGCGGGTATTTTGCCAGGAACTGGGCGAAAAGCTCGTTCGCGGCGTCATATTCCTCCGCGTCGATCTTCTCCGATGCCATCAGAAACTCGGTGTCGAGGATCTGTTTCTGTGCGGTGCTCCACGCCTTGTGGGCCGGGTGCTTGGCGAGGTATTCCCGCCATGTGGCCAAGGCCTCGGTGAACTTCTTCTGCAACTGGTACGAGCGGCCCAGGAGGTTCCGCGCGTCGGGGATCTCGTCGAGGTCCGCATGGCGAGCGTCGCCGAGAAACTGCTTCAGGCTCACGACCGCATCTTCGTAGCGGCCCCGATGGATGTTGCTCCGCGCGATGTCGAGATGGGCTTGGCCTGCCAGCTTGTGCTCGGCGAACCGATCGAGGAACGTCCGAAGTGCGGCGGTGCCCAGCGCAAGTTCCTCGTCGTTGCCGGGCTTAGGAATGTTCCAGGTTCGCGACAGCTCGAACGTCGCTTCGGCGATCCGCTCGGATTCGGCGTCGGCATGCTCGGCCAAAAGGTCCTGCCAACTGCGGCGAGCCAACATCGGATTGCCCTCGGCCATGCGGCATTGTCCCAGGCGGAATCGGGCCTCGATCTCCAGGGAGACAATCTCCAACGGACTGTCGTCGTGCTTCTCGATGAACTGTGTCAGCAGTGTGGCGGCCGGGCCGTGTTGGCCCAGGTGCTGATGGCACCGGGCGATCAGCAACTCGACCTCGGCCTGTTTGCGAGGTTTCGGCCCCACCTCCAGTGCCTTCTTGTAGAATTCGAGCGCCTTTGCGTAGTTCGGTTTGCGATCTTCCTTGGGCGGTTCGAAGTAGGTATCGGCGAACTCGAGGTAAAGGTCGGCGATCTGCTGCTTGCGGTCCGCAGAGAGGAGATACTCGGCCTCGCTGCGGAAGATCAGTTCGGCCGAGCGGAAATCGCCCTTTCGAGCCAAGGCGACCGCGGTGGCGAAGTGTGCCCGACGCGTCCAGTCGCTCGCCGGAAACCGCTCCTGCAACTGCTTGAAGACGGCAACCGCCGCGTCGTATTCCTCCTGGAGGAACAGGGCCCGACCTTTGAGATAGGCGAGATAATCCCGCGGTGCGTCTTCGTCCTGGGCCGCCCGATCGATCGCTTCGATCGCCCCGGGATAGTCGCGGTCCTGCATGAGCCCACGAATCTCGTCGGACACCAACGGCGTGTCGGCCGAGGAGGCCGGTTCGGCCGGAAGCCGGCCTGCCAACAGGATTACCGCAATCATTGCCACCAACGTGAGGGGTACGCGACAGGTTCTCATGGGATTTCTCCGTGCAATAAGTGACGCCAAAACAGCACATCAAGGGGCAACAAAGGTTCACGGCACACAAAAAGACCGTCCAAGCCCACCGGTTGCAACCGGTGGGACCCGTCGAACAAAGGTGCAACGCGAGCAGCCCCCAAACGGCTTCCCTAGTAAATACGTCATACGCCGCAGATCGGCGCACGATCTCCTCTGCTGCTCAGACGCCGCAGCCGGGCAGGAAGTTCCGCAATTCGGCGTCGCATATGGCAAGAAGACACACCCCGCCACAGAGTGGCGAAGAATCTCGACAGGCAAACGGGGCCCTTGATCTGATCATCACTTCTGTGGTATCATGCCCCCGGGTATTGCCCACTAGTTCGCCATGGCGTTGGAACACCGCCTCTTCTCGAAGGCGGGCCATAAGGAGTCTTGTCATGATGGAAGTATCCTTTCCGAGGATGCGACGTCCTCGACGATCTTGCCTGAAGCAACGTCGCCTCTGTTTCGAACCGCTCGAACACCGCATGCTGTTGGACGTCGGTGCGGCCGGTGCGGTCGACGACCTGTTCGAAGTACGGCAGAACAGCGAGGCACGACTGCTCGACGTGTTGGACAACGACACGTTCGCGCCCGACTACACAGGCGCCCGGCGAATTACGTCGGTCAGCTACGGCAGCGAAGGCGGCCGGGTCGAGATGGCCGACGACGGCCTGGCAATCTCCTATGCCCCGCCCGCCGACTTCTCGGGAGCGGAAACGTTCGTCTACTACGTCGACGGCCGGTTCTCCGCAACCGTGACGGTGAACATCGACTCGCCGCTGGCTCCCGACACGTATGCGTTCGCACCCGACGGCGAACCCCGGATACTTGACGTGCTGGGGAACGATCCGTTTTGGGCCGACTATGACGGGCCCCGGCAGATCACTGCGGTCGGCGAGCCCCCACTGGGAAGCGAATTGGAGATCGCCGCCGACGGCAAGTCGCTGCGCTACACACCGCCCCGCGACGCCTACGGCAAGGATGCGTTCGTCTATATCGTCGACAATCTCTACCCGGCCGAGATCAAGATCGACATCCTCAATCCGCTCAAAGCAAATCACTATCGAGAGATCGTCCAGAACAGCGAAAACAACGTGCTGCACGTGCTGGCGAATGACTCCTTCTGGCCCGGGTATCCGGGCGCCGGATCGATCACGCATCTCACGACGCCCGACGGTGGCGGGACCGCCACGATTGCGGCGGACGGCAAGACAGTGCTCTACACACCGGCCCCCGATCGTTCGGGCTGGGACGGTTTCACGTACGTCGTCGACGGCGTCTACGAAGCGTCGGTCTCCCTGCAAGTCCATCGCCCCGTTCGGGATGACCAGTTCGAGGTCGACACCGGCAGCACGAACTATCGGTTGAATCTCACTGAAAACGATGTCTACAGCTTCTGGGACGGCAATCATACGGTCACGCGCGACGTGATCGATCGGGTCACTTCGGTGGGCCAGACGACGCAGGGGGGGACGGTCGAAATCACGGCGGACGGCCAAGGCATCCTCTATTCCGTTCCGGCTGACTTCGAAGGGGCCCACTTCGAAGGGATCGACACGTTCGAGTACATCGCCGACGGCAAACATCGGGCCACCGTCGAAGTCTTCGTCACGCGACCGGTTCGCGACGACTACATCTACAACAAGGTCTACGAAGACACGGTCGGCAATGTTCTCTATGTCATGCAGAACGACTTCCAAGGAAACGGTTACGAGGGACCCAAGATCATCACGTCGGTAAGCGAAACATCCGAGGGAGGGGCCGTGACGATCCTGGACTCCGGAAGACTGCTCCAGTACACTCCGCCGACCGGCTTCCAAGGAATGGACACGTTCAGCTATGTGGTCGACGGCCGGCTGGAGGCGAACGTCAAAGTTCACATCGGCTCGCTCACCAAGTACGACACGTACCGGTTCTCGCCCGATCCGACACGAACGGACTACGCACTCGACGTTCTGAGGAACGATCATTTCGGCTGGAATTACCGGGGTCCGGGTCTGATCACGTCGGTCGGCGAAACGCTGGGCGGGAGCCTCGTCACTATCTCAGACGGCGGCAGGTCGTTGCGATTCGTGCCCGCCGAGGGTGGCTCCGATGAGTTCACTTACACGGTCGACGGCAAGTATGAGGCGTCCGTCTCCGTCTCGTTTTGGAACTTCCTGTCGGGCGACTCGTTCGTAGTCGACCAGAACAGCCCAGCGAATGAGTTGACTCCCTTGGAGAACGATTTCCTCCATGGCGTTGGCAAGGACTACTCGGGCCCCCGGCAAATCACGTCCGTCGGGCCGTCCGAGCATGGGGCAACGATCACGATCGCAGCGGACGGAAAGACCGTGAGCTATCTGCCGGCACCCGATTTCTGCGGCACCGATCGCTTCACCTATACGGTCGACGGACTGATGCAACAGAACGTCTCCGTCCAGGTGATCCGACGCGTTCGCGATGATTCGTTTCGGGTCGAAGCCGTCAGTCGTCCTAACGACCTGCCGGTCCTGATCAACGACCTGTTCGGGGCGGACTACACGGGGGCAGGACGAATTACGAGCGTTACGGCCACCAGTGCGGGCGCAGCGGCCTCGGTAGGCGAGCTCGGCGCCTCGATCGTCTACACACCGCCGGAAGGATTCTCGGGCGAAGACACGTTGACCTATACCGTCGACGGGGCGTTGAAGGCCGACGTGACCGTTTGGGTCGGCACCTCGGTCGACGAGATGCTCCCGCGATTCGATTCCTCGGCCGAATTCCAACAATTTCTGCTCGATGGTGCGCTTCAGCGCTACGAATATCTGTTCGGAACGGTCCGGAAAGACGCCCCGATGCCCGAGTGGTATGACGATGGTGTCGTAACGACTATGTCCGACCCTGCTACTGAGCGTTCTTATTCCGAGACCAACGTCCAGGTTGCCGGGGTCGACGAGGCCGATATCATCGAGACGGACGGGGATTATCTGTACGTCCTGACGGGCAACGAACTGATTATCGCCAAGGCCTGGCCTGCCGAGGACCTGGCGATCGCCTCGCGAGTCACCATCAGGGGTGAACTGATTGGCGAGTATCTGCACGGAGACCGGTTGACCGTCATCTCGAAGACCTGGAAGTCGTACAGCCCCCAGCCCTGGGATCCGATGGGATTTCGAACCGACATGACCGGCATCTGGTGGCCCCGGCCCATGGATTCCGATACGTGGGTCACCGTGCTGGACGTGTCGGACCGGCAGTCGCCCACGATCGTCGAGCAGACGAAATTGGAGGGCGCCTACGTCGAATCGCGCCGCATCGACGACACCGTCTTCCTGGTCTTGCGCGACGACGGCGTCGACCGCTGGTTGCCGAAGCCGGAATTGCTCCCGCTGCCCGACGGCACCGATGGCTCGCGTATCTATGAGACGCGCGAGCAATACATCGAGCGGGTGACGGCCCGGATGGAAGACTTCCTCCCGCATTACACCAGTTACGGGGCCGAAGGCCGACTCCTGCGCACGGGCATGCTGCAAACGGCCGGACGAGTGTTCCAGCCGACCGGACCCGAGGCCCGCAGCCTCGTCACCGTCGCTTCGATGAACATCAGCGACGAGGTGCCGGGGATCGTCACCTCGACGGCAATCTTCACTTCCGGCGCAAGCAAGATCTACGCCTCACTGGAAAGCCTCTACGTCTTCGACGAACGGTACGAGTGGGAAGATGGATCGGTTACGAAGATTCTGAAGTTCGACTGGGACGCCGACACGGGCCGCATCAGATTTGCCGCCAAGGGCCAGGTTCCCGGCCGCATGGTCAATCAGTTCTCGGCCGACGAGTTTCGGGGGAATCTGCGGATTGCCACGACGATCAGCAACTCCTACAGCGGCAATTGGTCGGGCCGATCGGAAAACGTGTTGTTCGTCCTGCGCGACGATGGCGGAGTATTGGAGTTCGTCGGCAGCATGAAGAATCTGGCACTGGACGAGCGGATCCGCTCGGTGCGATTCATGGGCGATCGGGCCTTCGTCACCACGTTCCGCAACATCGATCCGCTATTCGCCCTGGACCTGAGCGACCCGACCCACCCGCAACCTCGCGGCTACGTGACCCTGCCCGGCTACAGCAGCTACATGCAGTTGATCGACGAGCACACCCTTCTCGCAGTCGGCCGCAATACGTCGCTGACGGGCACCGGACCGACACAGGTTTCGTTGTTCGACATCGAGGACCTCAGCCAGCCACGCGTGATCGACCAATACACGTTCGAGCGGTTTTCGACGTCCGAAGCAGAGACCGATCACCATGCCTTCGGCTGGTTCGCCCCGCACAACGTGCTGGCCATGCCCTCGACCCGCGTCTACTGGGAGCGTGTCGATCTGGACGGCGACGGGTATCGCGAGACGCGGCAGTCGGTTCGCGAAGACGAGTTGATTCTGTTGAGTATCGACGCCACGGCGACGCGGCTTTCCGGCGACGGAATCCGGTTGCTCGGCCAGGTGGAACACGATTCACCCGTGCGGCGAAGCGTCTACATCGATGATGTGCTCTACTCGATTGCCGAGAATTCCGCCTCTGCCGTCAGCATCGTCGATCCAACGGTCCGGTTCGCCGAGATTGAATTTGGCATCGAACCCAACACCGACTGGAGAGACTTCGGCAGATGGGTCCAGATTCTCGACGACACGGACATGGGATTCGACACCTTCGGGTACTGGGTCTCCGATCCGGGTGAAGGGCTTTACGATGGGACACACTCCCGGCTGGCAGGCGACCGGGGGGACGTGGCGAGTTGGACTTTCCAGGTCACGCCGGGATACTATCGCGTGGCCGCCACCTGGCCGCAGAGCATCAATGCGTCTCCCGACGCGCCGTTCACGGTGCTGGATGGATCGACTCCGTTGGAGACGGTCCGTGTCGACCAACGAACGGCGCCCGACGATCTCCTTGACGGGCCGACCGCCTGGGAGAACCTGGGAGTCTTTCGCATCACGGGCGACCGCCTGGTCGTCACCCTGTCGGACGATGCCGAGCAGACCGTCATCGCCGATGCGATCCGAGTCGAGCGGGTCTCGTTCGTTGCGGGCCGTCACGTCTTCTACAACGACTCGGTGTTCGACGGCGAAGATCCCGACGCCAATGCCGCGGACGACGATGCGATCGACGACGGCAAACAGGCCCTCTTGCCGGGCCAGGAAGCGGCGTTCAAGAACTACACCAGCTACCAAAAGGGCCTCAACGGCATCATGGTCGACGTCGCCGGGCTGGTCGACGGCGACGCCCTCAGCGCCGCGGACGATTTCCTCTTCCGCGTCGGCAACAGCAACGATCCGCCCGAGTGGTCGTCGGCCCCGGATCCTGTCTCCATCACCGTTCGGCCGGGAGCAGGCGTCGATCAGTCCGACCGCGTGACGATCCTCTGGACCGACAACGCCATCGAAAAGCAGTGGTTGCAGGTGACCGTGGGGGCCACTGAAAACACCGGCCTGAGGGAACCCGACGTCTTCTATTTCGGCAACGCCGTGGGCGAGTCGGGTGACCAGCAGATCAACGCGGCCGTCAACGCGACCGACGAGATCGTGGCACGGAACTTCCAACACAGTCCGGTCGACCCGGCCCTGATCGACGACCCGTACGACTACAACCGCGACGGACTGGTCAACGGAACCGATCAGATCATTGCCCGAAACAACCAAACGAATCCGCTAACCATGTTGCGACTGATCGACGCGCCCGATGCGATCGTGCAGGAGGCGATCGAGCAGTTCGCCGGGGAACTCTCGGCCGCCAATCTGGACTGGACATACGAATTCGAGCAGATCGCCGGCAGACAATCCAAGCGATCATCTGCCCAGTCTCAACAGGCCGTGGACATGCTATTGGCGTCGCTGAGTTAGCGAGTAGATCCCGAAAGAGGGGAAATCGGTATGTCCGTTTTTCGCTTCCCCAGCCTGTTCTTGCCGCTGGTCGTCCGTTTGGCGTGTCTTGCCGGTACGCCGTTGATGGCCGGTATGCCGCTGATGGCCGCGGAACCTCCTCGACCTATGCCTTGGGGTGATCCGCAGGGGATGTTCGAACAGATCTTCGGCGAGGAAGGTGAGATCGACGAAAAGGTCTTGGCGGGAGTCGAGGTCTCCGTCAAGGAGGAACAACAGATCGGCAAACGGGCAGTCGACGCCTACCTGGCATATCTCAAGCGAGAAAGACAGCAAGTCGTCACTCGGGGCAAGGAGGTCGAGTATCTGCGGAAGTTGGTCGAGAAGCTTCAACCGATGATGAACAATCGAGAGCGTTACCCGAGGAT
>JAZFUB010000060.1:0-2301 GCA_036447015.1 Thermoguttaceae bacterium
TCGCCGGCGGTCAGCTTCTGACGTTCGACCCACCCCTGTCCCGTCGAAGTGCCTGGCCCGTCGAACTGGAGAATGTACGCCGCGCCCGAATCGTAGCCGGCGGTTCCTTCGTCGTTTCGAGCACCGATGATCGCCGTCCGGCCGTCGGTGGCCACAGCGTCACCGAAATGTGCCTGGTCGGCGGCGTCCGCGGCAATGACGACTTGCTGGGAAGCGTGTTCCCCCGGCCCATGGCCCAAACGGCCCACGAGCACGCCGGCGGGTGAAAAGGGCTGGGCACTCGACTCGGGTCGGTTGTTCGGTTCGAGATCGAATCCCGCGCCGCGGGCGATCAATAGCTGGTAATCGTTGCCCGTGTGGCCGAAGACGCGAACGTGGTAGTCGGTGGGCCCGTCGTCGGTGCCATCGACCTGCGTCCCTGCAACAAGGCCGCGGATGACCTGATTCACGTTCTCCGTTGCCAGACCGGTGGTCAACAACCGTCCGTCCGCGTCGACCAGTTCGATTCTCACATCGCCGGGCCGGGTTGCTTCAAGCACGAGCGTGGCGGCTTGGCCGTCGTCGAGCGTGAAATGGAACCAGTCGTCGTCGATGGCCTCCGGCGTGGTAATCACGAGGTTGTCGTAGCCGCGGCCGTCGTCCTCCAGCGGGTCGTCGTCGTATTGCTGAAACTTGATCCGAAAGTTCTCGCCGAGCGTCATTCCGGCGGCGGCCGCCTCGCGATCCAACTCGACCGTGTACCGAGTCCACTCGCCGGCCTCTGCCTGGTTGGGGATGCTCAGCACCGGATGCCAGCGGATCCCGTCGTCGCTGATGGCCACGCCGTCGGCATTGAAACGGCCCGTGAAGTCGCCCTGAAACGATCGCTGGGCATCATCCCATTCGGCATGCTCGAACGAAAGCGTCGCCTCGGTGAGCCCCGAGAGGTCGACGGTCCAGACGGCTTCGTTGAGATTGTACGGGCCATAGGGATCGCGATCCATCAGCAGTGCGAACTGGCCGTCGGCCGTGCCGTACTCGCCGGTGAGTTGGATCCGTCCCTCGGGCCGTGAGGAAGCGGTCTGCCATCGAGGGTCGAGCGTGCCCGATTCGAAGTTCTCGGCCACGACGACGATTGGGGCGGCCAGGGGCAGGGAACCGGCGACGGCCGCGCGCCCGGCCGACCCGCCGTCGACGGAGACGAAGCCTGCGTCGAGATCTTCGCCGGCGGTCATCTCGCCATTGTCGGGCCCGCCATGCTGTTCGATCTCGAAGGCCGCACCCAACAGAAGTTGCAGCCCGTAATCGCCGGTCGTCTGCGAGGAGCCGCCGACAACGATCGTGTACGTCCCGGTTTGGTCGATCGTCGCCAGTTGCAGCACGGCGTCGTCCGAGACGGCCCCGGCCGTGGTACTTCCGACGGTCGCGTCGTCAGGATCGAGCAAGGTGACGGCCGGACGAAGCGTCGCGTTGGGATCGACTACGAGCGACACGACCTGATCGGCGTCGAGGTCGATCGTGAAGCGATCCGTTTCACCGACCGCTTCGATCTCTCCTTGAACCGTCCCGCGATAGATCAGGCTTCCGGCCGGAGCGACGCTCTCGAGCGGCACCGGAAAGGGCCCGACGGCAAGCAACCGCCGATCCTCCAGCGGCTCGAACGAGAGCTTTCTTGGGTTCTTCATGATACTTAGCGGCTCAGCGATGCGCCAAGTACGGGTTCCTCTTCTCTGTTCATGGCTGGAACAGAGAAGAGGAACCCGTACTTGCTGCCTGGTGGGGCTCTACCTTCTCCCAGTACCCACTGTCGTCGATCCGGGCGGCGCGCACGTCTGATCGGCATACGGCAAACCTCGAAGCGACGGGATGAGAGGACATGCGAGAACGGTTGCACCTATTATACACGTCCCAATCGGGGCAAGTCAAACGTTAGTGTGCAGGCGGGGGATCTTTGCGACCAGGGCCCAATAGAGCGAGAATCGGGAAGCCAACTCGTTGAATTCGCTGAACGAGACGGGCTTGGTGATGAAACTACAGACACCCTTGCCATACGATTTGACGATATCCTCGTCGCGGCTGCTGGTCGTGAGCATCACGACCGGCACGTGTTTCAGCAGCGGATCGCTCTTCATTTCATGGAGCACTTCGAATCCGTTTTTCTTGGGCATGTTGATATCCAACAGGACCAACCCCGGCAGCGTGACGCTTTCGTACTTCCCACGTCGCCACAAGTAGTCGAGCGCCTCTTCGCCGTCGGCGGCCCGATTGACGACATTCAGCAGTTTTGCCTCGGCAAAGGCTTCTTCGATCAGAACGGCATCG
>JAZFUB010000061.1:0-6135 GCA_036447015.1 Thermoguttaceae bacterium
GACGAGAACAGTTCAAAACGCGCCGGGCAAGCCCGGCCGCTAAACAACGATGGCGCAGCGAACCGTAAGTTTGGGGTGATCTCGTGATCCCTGAGGATCAAACACCCAAGTATACCAAACTGTAAGGTGGAAGCACGGGCAATTTTGGATTGGGCAATTCGCGTCCCCCCCGCCGTAACTACGTTCGCCAGAACGTGGGCCTATGTCGAAGGCTACGCCCACGTTCTGGCGAACGTAGTTACGAACCAGCCAATAATCCGGCCGAATGGTTGAAATACCCGGCATCGCGGGGCTATAATTGCAGGCCCACGGTGTAGCTGGATTCGCAAGAATTCAGGCGAAGTACAGTCACACCTGAATTCTTGCGAATCCAGCTACACGAAGTTTCAACAGTATCCCGCATCCCTCGAACAACGGAGATCCCTACCATGACGAATCTCGGCAGCAAACTTCTGGTCGCTTTGGTCCTCTTCTCGCTTTCGTTGTGTGCCGTCAGTGCGGCCGACAAAACGGCGACGCCCTTCAACGGCAAGAACCTCGACGGTTGGGCAGCCAAGGGAGGATCGCTCGAGCAGAGCAAGTGGACCGTCGGCAGCGCCAAGGTCGATCCGAGCAATCCCGGCGCATTGGTCGCCACACCGGCCGCCGGAAAGCCGGGCGATTTGGTCACGCCACAAGGCCACGGTCTGGACCTCTACAGCGAAGCGAAGTTCGGCGACTGCACGGTCGAATTGGAAGTGATGGTTCCGAAGGGCTCGAACTCGGGCGTTTACATGATGGGCGAATACGAGATCCAGGTGCTCGACAGCTTCGGCAAAGAGAAGATCGGCCCGGGCGACATGGGCGGCATCTATGGTGCCAAGCCGGCGGCCGTCAACGCCAGCAAAGCGCCGGGCGAGTGGCAGAAGTACGTCATCGAGTTCCAGGCCCCCCGGTTCAAGGACGGCCAGAAGGTCGCCAACGCTCGATTCATCAAAATAACGCTCAACGGCAAGGTGATCCATGAGAACGTCGAGATGCAGAAGCAGACACCCGGCGGCGTGGCCGGCAAAGAAGCCCCGACCGGTCCGCTGATGTTCCAAGGTAACCACGGCGCCGTCGCGTATCGAAATATCAAAGTTACATCGAAGTAGAACGTGTTAGCCGCTGGGCTTGCCCCGCGCTGTCGTGTTAGCCGCTGGGCTTGCCCCGCGCTGTGAAGTAGGGACACAGTTGAGCACTTCCCAGCGCGGGGCAAGCCCAGCGGCTAACGTGAATATGTCACTCAACCCATCCGGAGGATATCCCCGTGAAAAGCTCCTTAATCGCTTCGTGCGTCGAGTTCATGCTACTTTCGCTCGCAGTGGATGCTTCGGCAGCCGACGGCACTACGATTTCGTTCGAGAGAACCAAGCTCGACGACAAATTCCGTAGCGAAGGCGTGGCCGTGGGGGATTTCAATTGCGACGGGAAACTCGACATCGCCGCCGGCAGCGTCTACTACGCGGCACCCGATTGGAAGATGCATGCGATCACCGAGGAGCCGGGCGACTTCAACCCCAACGGCTACAGCAACACGTTCATCAACTTTGCCGCCGACGTGAACCGCGACGGTCGGACCGATCTGGTCGTCTGTGGTTGGCCGGGCAAAGACACGCGTTGGTACGAGAACCCCGGCAAGAAGGCCAAAGGCCCGTGGAAAGAATCGCTTGCCGTGGTGGTCACCAACAGCGAGAGCCCGATCTTCGCCGACCTGCGCGGCGACGGCAAGGCCGACCTGATCTGCGGCACATCGCCCGATCCTGGGCAACCCGACGGACCCGATCGCCGCATGGCCTTTGCCCGACCGGGCGACGATCCGTATGCGTTGTGGCCGATCCACACATTCTCGCTCCCTGCCTGCCCGGGCAGTAAGAAGTATGCCCATGGGCTGGGCTGTGGTGACATCAACGGCGACGGCCGCAATGACGTGGTGGTGACCAAGGGTTGGTGGGAAGCGCCCGAGGATCGGATGCAGCCGCAGTGGACGTTCCATGAGGCCGACCTGGGCGAGGATTGTGCACACATGATCGTCTTCGATATCGACGGCGACGGTGACAACGACATTTTCAGCAGCAGCGCCCATCGCTACGGCGTCTGGTGGCACGAACAGACGTCCGACGGTTGGACGACGCACGAGATCGACACCACTTTCTCGCAAGCGCATGCCGTCTGCCTGGCCGACATCAACGGCGACGGCACCCCGGACTTTGTGACCGGAAAACGCTGGTGGGCTCACAACGGCAACGATCCCGGGGCGAAGGAGCCGGCGGTGGTCTACTGGTACGAGTTGACCCGTACCGACGACGGCCCCAAATGGACGCGGCATCTGATCGACGACGAGAGCGGCGTGGGCACGCAGTTCGAGGTAGCCGACGTCGACGCCGACGGCCTGTTGGACGTGGTCACGTCGAACAAAGGGGGCGTCTATTACTTGCGGCAGGTGCGTAAGTAGTAGCCAGTCAATAGAATCGTGTGCCATTGCTTGTTTCCAAGCCCACCGACGGCGGTCGGTGGGACCCTGTGTCAAACAAGCTCGCCCGTTGCGTCAAGCCGGTCCCACCGACCGCCGTCGGTGGGCTTGGGTTGTGTGTCTATGCACCTCGCGTTCAATCAGGGGGTTTTCCGAAAATCCGAAAAAATCGCCGGGACCCGTTTGACAAACCGGGCGCGTTTTGTTAGAATTCGGATCGTTACTTTGTGCGTTGGTGGTCGGCCGCTTCCGTTGAAGGGCCGACAAACAGGGAACTCCGGTGCAATTCCGGGACGGCCCCCGCCGCTGTAACCGAGCGTAAGTAGGACGGCCCACTCTTTTGGCCATTGTTGTGTTTCGATCGCTGATCGCACGATGAGAAGGCCGGGTCACCCCCAGTTCGGGAGTCAGAAGACCTACCAACGCGAAACTGCGGTCTTTCGCGAGGGGCGGAAGCTGCGAGTTGGTCCTCGATACAGGTACCCGCAATCTACCGGTCGCCGCTTGGGCAGCGCTTGCGCCTATTTGTGACGGGCCTTCCGTCGTGATTGGGTGCGGACGGTGCGCCTGTGTTCTCGTGTGCGTCGGTGTTGCGCTTTTGCTCATGTCCATACATCGCTGTAGGACGACCCGCGCGTCCGGTCGTGGCTTTTCGCTGGTCGAACTGTTGGTGGTCATCTCGATCATCGGCGTGTTGCTGGGGCTGTTATTGCCGGCGGTGCAGGCGGCACGAAGTTCCGCGCGGCGCATTTCCTGCTGCAACAATCTGCGCCAGATGGGCGTCGGCTTGCACAACTACCATGGCGCCCACAAGAGTTTTCCCCAGGGCAGTATCGAGATGCGTCTGTTGCGACTGCCCAACGGACAGTTACGATTTCCGGGCGGGCGGCAACTGGCCTGGTCGGTCTTTCTGTTACCGTACATCGAAGAGAATGCTCTGTTCGAGCGGCTCGACATCAGTGCGGCGTTCGACAGCCCGGAGAACGCGGAGGCGGCCGCCCAAATCGTGCCGACCTATCTTTGCCCGAGCGTGCCTCGCACCTCCTATCTGGTCGACGGCCGGGCGGCCTGCGATTACGGCGGCATCTACGGCGAGCGAATCACCAGCCCGAACAATCCGCCCAAGGGCACGATGCTCTACGATCGGGCGATTCGTGTTCGCAACATTACCGACGGTACGTCGCACACGCTGATTATTTCGGAAGATGCCGGCTGGAAGGATGGGCAATGGATCAACGGACTGAACGTCTTCGACCAGGCCTACCGGATCAATCGGGCACCCGGCTTCGAGAACGACATTCGCAGCGAACATGCCAACGGCGCCAACGGCCTCTTTGCCGACGGCTCCGTGCGGTTCCTCGAAGAGGCGATGGAATTAGAGACGCTGGCGGCCATTTGTACACGCGCGGGCGGCGAGATCGTAGCGGGGTTTTGATTCTAGCGACAGACAACGTTCGTATTACAACACGAGTTTCCTGTTTTTTTCACTCTCCTAGGGAGGCAGCGTACGATGAAATGCACCTGGATGAAATGTTGGACAGCAATGTTCTTGGCACCGATTTTCTTGGCGGGGGACGGGCTCTGGTTTTCAACCGCCACGGCCCAAGCCGTCGAAATCGACTTCGAAGATCTCACCTTGACGCCCAATAGTGTTTGGAGCGGCGTCGATCCGACGTTCAACGATGGGGCGGGCGTGAACGACTCGTTCATCAGCCACGGGGCCGTTTTCGGCAACTATCATGAGCATGCCCAGTCCACTTGGCCTCCGTACGGCGAATACCATAGCTGGAACGGTTGGGCCTATTCGAACCAAACGCACAATCCGGCTGACTACATGGAAGGCGACTACACTCCGGGCGACGGCTCCAACGGCAATCCGAATCCTGTGCCAGTGGGCGTGCCCGGCCAGTTTCACGCCGTGGCTGGCGCCGGCGCCGGTGGTTCGGCCAATTACGGCGTGGCCTTCCCCGGCTGGGTGACCTTGCCGACGATCACGCTACCGGCAGGTGGGCAACTCGAAGGGGCCCATTTCACGAACGTCAACTTCGCCTATTACTCGATGCTCGAGGGCGACTCGTTCGCCAAAGTGTTCACCGAGGCCGATCAAGACTGGTTCCGAATGACGGTCACCGGCAAAGCTGTCGGCGGCGGATTGCTCGGCAGCGTGCCCGTCTATCTGGCCGACCTGCGCGATGCGAATAGCCGGCCAGACAACGAGCGAAAGGACCCGTACATCCTCAAGGATTGGACCTACTTCGATCTGTCGAGCCTATCAGAGGCCGCCACGCTGGAGTTCGAGTTTTTGTCTTCCGATATCGGTTTGTTCGGCATGAATACACCCTCGTACGTGGCGATCGACAACATCGTCGTCGTGCCCGAACCGTCGACGATCGCCCTGATCGGCATTGGCGTCTGTTGCGGCCTGGTCTGGTGGCGACGTGGCCGGAAGAAGTAGTGTCAAGGAATCGACGCGGTGTTTCCGGCAAGGAAGCCGGCGACGCCGTTGGCGTACACCTATCCGTTGAGAAAACCGTTCTTGACGGAGGATTCAAGTTCCAGAAGCCGAATCACGGAATCGGCCACGAGTTGGTAGCTGACCCGGGTGTAACCGCCGCTCAGTAGCATGACCGTCGGGATGCCCCGTTTGCGAAGTTCGCGCACCACGAACAAATCGCGTTGAAGAATAGCGTCGGCCGAAATGTTGAGACCGCCGAGTGGATCGTCGACATAGACATCCGTGCCCGCATTGTAGATTGCCAATCCGACCGTTTGCGATTGCGATATGGAATCGAGGAAGACGGGCAACCGATCCTCGAGTTTCCGAAGGTACTCGTCTTCGCGACAAGCAGAGGCGAGACGAACGTTGCAATCGATCCGATCTTGCGCCTCGGTATCATAGCAGGGATAGATTGTGGAATTGTACATGTCGAAGATGAAGAACCGGTTGTCGTCCATGAACGCATGGCACACGCCGTTGCCCTGATGGGCATCCAGATCGACGTAAGCGACCCGATCATCGTCAGCGAGCAGCCCGTCGGTGCGCAACGAATGAACTGCCATCGCAATGTCGGAATAAATACAGAACCCCTCGCCGCCATCCGGTTTGGCGTGGTGATAGCCGCCGCCGAGATTTACGGCGAATCCGTGTTGAATGCACTCCTTAGCGGCCCGGATCGTGCCCATGGTCGCCCATCGCATGGGACGCAGAACGCACCGATTCAGTAGCCAATGCGGCAGGTATCGGACGGGCGGTAGTTCAAGTGCTTCGGCCACATATTTCGGTTGGCGCAAGCGGTCGAGATAGGACGACTGGTGAACACTCAAGAGTTCATCGCGGCGAACGGGCCGCTTGGGACAAATCCACATCGGGCGAAGTGATTCGCCAAAATGCCGTTGCAGACAATGCCAGACGCGACCGTACTTGCGAGAGTCGAACGGGTGAAGTCGCTCCAGGCCGAAAAAGCCGATGTTGTAATGACGAGAATAGACAATGCGAGGCATGGCGTGCAATTCTTGAAAGACGTTCCTTTCACCGGTCTCCAAGGAAGACCTGTATTGCCACACGACACCGACTCAACTCTCTTCTTCGCACAGTTCGCCAAAGGCCGTCCGTTAGTCGATGATATGTCTAAGCTTCAATGAGC
>JAZFUB010000062.1:0-14837 GCA_036447015.1 Thermoguttaceae bacterium
GTTGTAGATTTCGACGAACTCGTGATCGTTGTTGTCGGGAATCGTTGGATGGTAGTGGACCTCGCTGATGACGACCGGCCCAACGCGTGGGCCCGTGTTCGCCGCGTCGAGCGTGTTCTGGGCCATCGGCACGAAGCGACCTTCTCCGTTGGGCCAGCGGCCCATCGTTTCCGTGTTCAACGAAGCGTCGAACTCCGCGTGATCGGCAAACTGGGTGAGACCGGTCGCGTCGGCTTTCATCAGCCAGACGTCGTCACCGTGGGCGCCGTTGAGCGCGAAATCGTTCGGATACAGTATCGGATCGACGCCGCGGGACGGGTTGAAATCGTCCTCGTCGAAGAGGAGGTACTCGCCGGGCTGGAGGATCGTGTTGTCCTCAATCCGATACTTCATCAGGTTGTCGTTCGAATCGCTGAGGTACCAGCCGCCAATATTGATCGGACCGCCGGTCAGGTTGAGCAACTCGATGGTGTCGATGTCGGGGTCATGGGTGTGGCTGAAGACTTCGTTGACGACAACCTGGTCAATGCGAGGCAGGGCGTCGACTCCCGGCGAACCGCCGAATTCGACGCTGGAGCGCCAGTTGTTGCCGTCTTCGAAGAAGTCGGTCCGCTCCGGCTCGGTCGCCGGCACGGTCGCCGGATCGATCAGCGTGAGCGATGCGCCGGTCCCATCGGCACGGCCGGGCCAGGCGCCCGCGTCGTTGTAGCTGAAATCGAGAATGATTTCTCCGAAGCGGTCGACCAGCGTGATCCCCTCGCCCGCGTTGCTGAAAGACTGCCGGTACTCGCCGGCGATGCGAATGGTCGCGTCCTTGGCGGACGTGCCGTAGCGGGCCTCGAACGCGGGAAGGTTGTTGACCACGACGACCGATTCGCCCGGACCGAGCGGTCCGTCGTCGCTGCCGAACTCGAACGCGATGCCGTCGGTGAATCGGGCACCCGTCAGATCGATCGGCCCCGCACTCGCATTGTAGATCTCGATGAACTCGAAATCATCGTTTCCGAAGTAGCCGCGGACAAGCGACCGTTCGGCAGGCGTCAGGTCGGGATCGAAGCCGTGCAGTAGCAATTCTTCGTCAGTCGGTGGGTAGGGGTTGTAGTTCAGCTCGCTTATGAGCAGATTGGCCGCGGCCGCCGGTGTGCCGATGAAGAATTGGGCTTCGGTCGAGGCAGACCACTTGCCGTTCTTGAGGGCTCGGGCACGGAAGAGCGTCGAGTGGTCCAACGGAATCGGGGTCCCAGCGCTGTAGGTCAGGGCCGTCGGCAAAACGTTGCCGCCGATCGTCCGCGGATCGGACCCATCGAGCGTGTAGTAGACCGTGCTGCCGGAGGGTACGCTACGGAAGGTGACCTCGAAGCCGGCCGCTACTTCGCCGCCGTGTTTGCTGAGTTCCGGTGCGAACACACTGGGATACCAGCTATGAACCTTGCCGCCGAAGCTCAGGTTCCTCACCTGGTTGATTACCGTACCGGTGCGTGCGCCAATCCAAGCGTAAACCTCGTTGACGTCCCCCATCCAGTCGTTATAGTTTCTCGGCGGATTTGCTTTCATATCGCCCCAGCGCGCCGATTCGGCGATGATCGCCTTGTTGATCTGCGCCACTCGGTAGTCGAGCTGCTTCCGTGCCGCACTGAGGGAAAGCACACCGTCGTTGAAAAAGTGTTTGTGCAGCCGGTCGGCAAAACGCATCACGTATTCGTCGTTGACGAAGGCGATCTGTTCGTGCAGCCAATGGGCGTTGAAGTGCACGAACTCTGTGCGGCGGGTATCGATGCTCTGCAAGGGCGAGACCATGTTGTACTCGCCGGTGCCCAAGGAGTGTTCCGAATCGTGCTCGAAGAACTGGAACCCGTCGGGGTCTTCGCGGTCGTAGGAACCCCAGAAGTTGTTTGGATGCGGTGTCGTGTACCGCGAGCCGGGTCCGTCGCGGTCGCCCGAGTAATAGGTGATGATCATGTAGTCGATCAGGTTGTCGACATCGAGGAGTTTCTCGTAAGCGGGATTCGGCGTGCCGTCGGGATTGAGCCCCTGAACGCGGTAGTAGTCGGCATTGTCCGAGAAGCCGTTAAGCGTTTCCTGGTGGAGTCGCGAGTAGGCCGCCATGTTGCCGTCGGTGGCGAACATGTGGCGTCCATCGTCCTGCTTGACGACGTCGTAGTCTTCCGAATTGCCCCCGAGGTAGGAGGCATTGAAATTCGCTTCGCTGCGTTCCTGAGTCTGGAAGAGCCCCCAGTACTGGCCGTTGAGGTAGAGGTGGTAGAAGCGGCTGCGCGTGTAGGGCTGACCCATGGCACCCTGGATGTCGCGAGAAAAGACCTCGCGAATCATGGTGTTGTTGTTCGGCCCGCCGAACGCCCAGGAGTAGTTCTGCGAGGTCCGCAGGTCGACGTTGCTGAACAGGTCGGTTCCCTCGTCGCCAAAGAGCGGATACTCCAACTGCCCGTCGTAGTCTCCCTTGAAGAAGAACCGGAAGGCATGCTTCGGGTTGTTACCGGTGCGGCTATAACCGCCGCGGATCCGCAGGCCCATATCGATCTGGAATCCATCGCCGGGAGTCGCATCGACGACGTCGGGGAAACCGGGCCCCGAGGCGCCGTCGGGATAGATCAACTCCAGCGACGCCGGGCGCTCCCACACCGGACCGTCGCTTCGGGCGTTGACGAAGATGCCGATGCTCGAGTCGAAGAGGTTGTCGAGGTCGGTCACGATCGACATCGTGGGAATCGACGTCAAGGCGTCCGTCATCTGCGGCCCCCAGACTCCATTATTGACGATGTCCGGGTCCATGCCGTAGTTGATCATCTGACCGTTGACCGAACCGGTCGGCCATTCGGGTCCCGGCGCCTGCCCGGTGGAAGATTGCGTGACCACGTCGGCCGGGAAGAGATACGTTCGCGTGCCGATGCGACTCATCTCATGCACGGAGCCATACGTAGCGGCTCGGATGACGGTCGTCTTATCAATCGTGATCGGGCCGATATACTCCTCGCCGTTCTCTCGCGTCGGTTCCGAGCCGTTGAGCGTGTAGACGGTCGTTGCTCCCGGAATCGACTCGGAAGTCAGCGTCAACAGGAACGAATCCTCGAAGATCCCGTGTTCGGCGCTGAATTGCGGTTCGTCGGCCATTCCGAGAAAACTGCCCTCGTTCGGCCCTCCCGGCGAGGGACTGGCGAAATAGCGCTCGATCGCGTCGGTCTCGGTCGCCAGCAACTCGGGTACGAGCAGAAAATCGCCGTCGGCGGCGGCGACGTTGAGCCCTTGGATGGCCAGCACGTTTCCTTCCGGCACCAAATGGGGCAACGAGTCGCTCACGTTGAACGCTCGTGGCCGCATCGACTCTTCCACCGTACGCGAACTCGTGGCCGTCGAGTTCCACGCGGGCGAAGCGGGGGCGTTGGAACGACTGATCTCGTGACCGTTGAGGTACGCAATGAACCCGTCGTTGTACTTGATGTGCAACTGCAATCCGGTCAGTGCCGCCGGATTCTCCACGTCGAACTCATAGCGTGCCCACAAGGACCCGTTCTTCTCATGCATGCTGCCGGCCACGTCGGTCTCGATCGTGCGGCCGAAACCGTCTTCAGCCGTATCGAAGCCGATGCCCGGCAACCGACCGCCGATCACGGGAAGCACGAGGCCCTGGTTCTGGTTGCCCCGGGTGGTCGGATCGTACGGCACGAACTCGAAGTCGGAGGCGTCATCGTGGTCCTGGTTGCCCACGCGCATCAGCGTCGTGTTGGCCGAGGTCGTAACCGCCGGCCCCTTCCAACTGCTCGATGCCCGAACGGGGAAACCCTCGATCGTGATGGACATCGAAGCGATTTCGGTGGCCGAGTAACTCCATGCAGCAAAGTCGGCGACGTTTCCATCGGCGTCAACGATCATGGCCCCGCCCTTGCCGCCGCTACTCCAATAGATACCCTCTCCGAAATATTCCTCACCAATGTCTGTTTTGTAAAGCACCTGGCCGGGAGCCATCGTTTCGGGCAAGTACCAGACGGTCGAGTGAAATGTGTTGATGTCCTGGCTCGTCCCTTTGTTCAAGGCGACGAACCAACCCGACGTGTTGACGATCTCGTCCGACGTGTTCTGAATCTCGATGTAGTCGGGTGTGCCGCTGCCCGCCTCGGTGATCAGGATGGGCGATTGCGCGCCCTTGCCCGGCCAGGCGGAATCGTCGAAATCCGGTGCGGTCCAGTCTGCCTCGGCATCCACAACTGTCGGAACGTGACGCAGAAGATCGGTCTCGGCGTCGACCAGCGGCGTGAACTCCTGCGTGATGCCGTAGGAAAAGTCGCCGTATTGCTTGGGATACTCGGGCGCGTATTCGTGGGAGATCGTGAATCCGTCAGGCTGCACCAGCGCAAGGTACTCGCCGTTGCTACCGAGCTTGAAATTCGTATGCATTTCGCCCCCGGCCGTGTTGACGTCTCTGCCGGAGGCGAAGACCACCAGGTAGTCGCCCGCTTCGATCGTGACATCGGGAAACTCCCATTGGGTCAAGTCGTCGGCATCGTCCGTCAAAGACCAACCCAGCAACGGGACGGCCGTCTCGGACGGATTGTAGACCTCGATCCAGTCCGGGTGAAGACGTCTACCGTCATCGTCCGTGAGCTCACTGGTCAGGCCCGTGTTGTTGTTGGCCATGAACTCCGTGATCGCCAACGGTCCGCCATTCAGCACCAAACGCGGTTCCAATTGCTCGAATTGGGGCCGGCTTCGGCCGACGGGTGACCTCTGTGTCCTGGTGCCGGGCCGCCGCAAGGACGCCAACTTTTTTCGTAAACCGCCGAGCATTACACTTTCTCCTACGACAAGACACAACCGCGACAAGATGCGACAGAACACGATCCTGTCGGATAGCCGGGCTCACCGACCGGGCAGACCCTCTCCGCCCAGGAAGTCCGGCGCGCGCCGACCTATCCTCACTATAACTACAATCCGCAAATTGTGCAAATTCCAACTTCAGTATTCGTCGCCGGTTGCGATGCACGGAAGTTGTTGTCATCCTTGATGTTATCGTGACGGATTCGCCGTCGTATCGCGCCACGGCAGCAATCCAGCCCCAAAGGGTGCTAGTGGTTTTATCCCAGGGGGGTATCCGCTTGTCGTGAAGGCCGGACTGCCAGTCTGCTCTGCACGGCGGCTTTCACGTGGCACCATGGCCTACTGCCACAATGACTGAATTCTTGGCGAATCCAGCTACGGGATCGATGCAACTGCCCGGCTGATCGACAGAATCGATACCGTCGGCAAATCCCGCTTCTCTCCATGCGGCAATGTTTTCTCAGGCGTCTGTTGCCGAAGAGTATTAGGGCCCCGCATGCATCGATTCGGGTTACCCGTTCGGCATGCCCGCCACATCCACAAGCAAAAGGAGCCTTCCCGTGCGATCCATTTGTTGGACTTCCGTGATGCTACCCGTTGTCGGCCTGGTCGGTTCGGCTGCCGGACTCGAGTTGGGCTGCAACCATGCGGGCACCTGCGGCAGCGGGCAGTGGAGCGCCCTTTGTGCGCCCGCGTGTGCTGCGCCGGCCTACGGAACCGAGCAGGGCTGCTGCGAAACCACACCTTCGTGTTGCGACGACGCCTGGGCCGGCTACTGTCAGGAAAGAGCCCGAAGCCAGGCGTTCTGGGACCGCGTGTTCAGCGAGAAATCGCATGGCGGTCGGAGCACGACCGTCGTGTATGGCGCACCAAGCAGGCCTGTTGCGTACGCGCCCGCCCGATCGACGGTCGTGTCGGCGGAAGCTGCCCCGTCGGCTCCGTCGGCTCCGGCGGCCCCGGTCGTGTCGCCCCAACCCGTACGCTCGGCCGAGCCGATCATTCCAATCGAACCCCAGCCGCCGGCGACCGTGCCGGTATCGGAGCCGATGCCCGAACCGGTCATTCCGGGCACGACGTGGCGATGGGGCTCATTTTGGCAGCGGTGACGCTTGCGTTGACGCTTGCGTTGTCCTGGCAAATCGGCGGAACAAAACGCAGAATCCTCTCCAGTTGCCCGGCCCGGGTGGCCGATCTAACTTCTATGAACATGTCGGGAGGGCGGGACAAACGGTGTTCCGTTTCAGGATAGAGATCATGGTATGACGATGGATCGGCGTACCATGATCTTTTTTTGCGCCGAGCCTTCTTGCGTCCCGAACCCATCCAGCCGGTATCGTGTCGCTCGGGACAGTTGCGTCGCTCGGGACGTCGGGCCGCTCGTCGCTTGACGGCAATCTTTCCATACGCCCATCCCACCCTGGTCAGCGACGTGACGTGCGATACAATGTCTTCGTCGGGCACGCCCAGACCGGTCTTTCGTGGGGAAGTTGACCGCTACATGCGGCGGCTGGGCTGCCGGAGAGTACCACGGTTTCGCGATTTCATGAGCAACACACCTTCTTTGCCGCTGAAGACTCCGCTTTATGACTGGCATACGGCCCATGGCGCTCGGTTGGTCGAGTTCGCCGGCTGGGACATGCCGGTGCAGTACACCTCGATCATCGAGGAGCATGAGTCCACCCGCGAGAGTGTGGGCATGACCGATATCTCGCATATGGGGCGGCTGCGGTTCGAAGGCCCCGGTGCGGCGGTCTTCTTGGCCGAGCTGCTCACCCGTCGGGTCGCCGACCTGGGACTCGGACAGATCCGCTATTCGCTGGTGACCAACGAGCAGGGCGGTATTCTCGATGACGTGCTGGTCGGCTACTACCGCAACGCCAACGGCCAGCCGTTCTACATCTTAGTGGTCAACGCGAGCAATCGCCGGAAGATCGTCGACTGGGTCCGCGCTCATCTGCCCCCCGAACGGGCCAACCTGCCCGGGCAGGAGGTCCTCTGCACGGATGTGACCCGGCTCTGGGCCATGTTCGCCATCCAGGGTCCCCGTGCGATCGAACTCATCCAGCCGCTGGTCGACGTCGACCTGCACCTGATGCGATACTACAACGGGGCCCAAGTCAGCATTCTTCATCCGGCCGCGCAGAGGCAGGGCGGCATCATCAGCCGAACCGGCTATACGGGCGAAGACGGATTCGAACTGAGCGTCGGCGCCAGCGTCGCCCTGGGTGTTTGGGAGGCACTGTTCGACATCGGGCAATCACTCGGCGTGACGGCCACGGGGATCGGCGCACGCGATACCTTGCGGCTCGAAGCGGGAATGCCGCTCTACGGACACGAGTTGTCCGAGGAGACGAACCCGTTCGACACCGGCTTGGGCTTCGCCTGCCATCTGGTCGGCTACGATTTTCCCGGACGCGATGCGCTGAAGAAAATCCAGCAGCAGCCTCGCAAGTCGACACGCGTCGGCATCGAACTGATCGGCCGTCGGATTGCCCGGCAAGGCTGTCCGATCCTGGTCGAAGGAAAGCCGATCGGTCGGATCACCAGCGGCACGTTCTCGCCCACGCTGAAGAAACCGATCGCCATGGGATACGTCACCCCGGAATCGGCCCAACCGGGGACCGAACTCCAGATCGACGTCCGGGGCCGGCTCGAATCGGCCCGCGTCGTCAAACTACCCTTTTATCGACGCCACAAGAAAAAAGGAAACCAGCCGTGACGCCAGAACAGCTTCTTTATGCCAAGACCCACGAGTGGGTCCATGTGGAAACGGATTCGTCGGGAGCAAAGACGGCCGTGATCGGTCTCTCGGCGTTCGCCATCGAGGCGTTGACCGATCTGGTCTACATCGATCTGCCCGAGGTGGGCCGACAGGTGGCCGCCGGCGATTCGTTCGGCGAGATCGAATCGGTCAAAGCCGTCAGCGACCTCTACAGCCCGATCGACGGCGAGATTGTCGAGGTCAACACGACAATCGCCGACCGGCTGGAAACGCTGGCCGACGACCCTTACGAGTCGGGCTGGTTCATCAAGATCCGTATCACCGACGAGTCGGGTCTGGCCGGCCTGGCCGACCACGTCGCCTATCAGAAACAGTGTGCCGAAGAACAATAGTCGTTGTTCGCTCCGCGAACTTGCGTCTCCCCCGTTTAGCTGTCGCCGGCACGGCGACTTAACGTTTGAACGAGC
The DNA here is from genome assembly GCA_036447015.1 of Thermoguttaceae bacterium. GTDB lineage: Bacteria > Planctomycetota > Planctomycetia > Pirellulales > Thermoguttaceae > JAZFUB01. The sequence goes on from JAZFUB010000062.1 coordinate 8,020, forward strand.
TTTCGGCAAAGTCGCCGTGCCGGCGACAGCTAAACGTGAAATCGGGGAGTTATCCCTCGGTCAATCCTAAGCGACTGTCATGCCCTATCTACCCAACACGACCGACGACCGGCGGACGATGCTCGAAGCGATCGGCGCCGCGTCACTCGACGAACTGTTTGCCATGGTGCCGGCCGACCTGCGGCTCGACCGGCCGCTCGACCTGCCGCCCGCCATGGGTGAGTTGGAACTGAGCCGATACATGGGCGAACTGGCCGCGCGGAACACGTCGGCCACCGAAGCGACCTGCTTCCTCGGCGGCGGCAGCTACGACCACTTCATCCCGGCCGTCGTCGATTTCGTCTCCTCCCGAAGCGAGTTCTACACCTCCTACACGCCCTATCAGCCCGAAGTGGCCCAAGGCAACCTGCAGGCGATGTTCGAGTACCAGACGCTCATCACGCAACTGACCGGGATGGACGTCTCGAACGCGAGCCTCTACGACGGCGGCAGTGCGGCGGCCGAGGCCGTGATGATGGCCGTCCATGCCACGCGGCGAACCGGTCGCGTGGTCGTCGCCGGCAGTGTGCATCCCGAATATCGCCGGATCCTGGCGACCTACCTGGCCAACCTCGATATCCGCCTGACGACGGTTGGAACTCCCGACGGAACCGTGGCGATGGAGGATCTCGTGGAGGCCGTCGACGACCGGACGGCCTGCGTGTTGGTCCAGCATCCCAATTTCTTCGGGTGTCTCGAAGAGGTCGAAGCGATCGGTGAGATTGCCCACCGCAGCGGGGCGTTGTTGGCCGTGGCCGTCGATCCGATCAGCTTGGGGTTGTTGAAGCGGCCGGGCGACTACGGGGCCGACATCGTCGTGGCCGAGGGACAATCGCTCGGTAATCCCATGGCCTTCGGCGGGCCGTACTTGGGAATCATGGCCTGTCGCGAGAAGTTCGTCCGGCGGATGCCCGGCCGGTTGGTCGGCCAGACCGTCGATCGCCGCGGCCGGCGGTGCTGGGTGCTGACGCTGCAAACCCGAGAACAGCACATCCGCCGCGAGAAGGCGACCAGCAATATCTGCACCAACCAGGGCCTGTTTGCACTGAGAACGACCGTCTACCTGGCATTGATGGGCCCGCGGGGTATGCGGGAAGTGGCCGGCTTGTGCTTGCAGAAGTCTCGCTACGCGGCCGAGCGATTGGCCTCGGAGGCGTCGCTCTCGCTTGCGTTCGATCGGCCCACGTTCAAGGAATTCGTCGTCCGTGTGGGCGACGGCAAGGTCGACCAGTTGCTGGAGAGAGCACAGCACCAAGGGATCTTCGCGGGTATCGCCCTGGGACGATGGTATCCGGAACTTGCGGATTGTCTGTTGGTGGCGGTGACCGAGAAACGTACGAAGGATGACATCGATCGTTTGGCGGCCGTGATCGGGTAACGGCCGGCCGTTGTGAAATTGTTAGCCGCGGAGCTTGCTCCGCGTTGAGAAGCAGGGAAACCGTCGAGCCCGTTCCAGCGCGGAGCAAGCTCCGCGGCTAACCGATTGTCCCACCGACCGCCGTCGGTGGGCTTGGGATTTGGTTGTATCATGCAAAACACGCAATCCACCGAACTGCTGTTCGAATTGTCGAAGCCCGGCTGCGAGGCCGTGCGGCTGCCCGCTTGCGATGTGCCCGAGCGACCGCTCGAGGAACTTCTTCCAGCCGGCGCATTGGCCGAGGAACCGTTACGTCTGCCGGAACTGTCCGAGCCGGACATCGTTCGCCATTTCACGAATCTCTCGACCCGAAATATGTCGGTCGACGCCAACTTCTACCCGCTGGGCTCCTGTACCATGAAGTACAACCCCAAGCGGAACGAGCGCTTGGCCGGTCTGTCGGGCATGGTCGATCTGCATCCGTATCAGAGCGAGTCGACGTTGCAGGGGCTGTTGGAACTGCTCTACGCGTCCCAACAGATGCTGGCCGAGATCGGAGGCCTACCGGCCGTTTCGTTGCAGCCGGCGGCCGGTGCGCATGGCGAGATGACGGCCCTGCTGGTCGCGGCGGCTTACTTCCGCGATCAAGAGCAACAACGGTCCGTCGTGTTGATCCCCGACGGGGCCCATGGCACGAATCCGGCCAGCGCCGCCATGGCCGGTTTCCGCACCGTGCCGGTCGGCAGCACGGCCGATGGGTTCGTCGATCTGGACGACCTGGCCGCTAAGGTCGACCAACAAACGGCCGTGCTGATGATCACCAACCCCAGCACGTTGGGGATCTTCGAGGGACAGATCGGGCGTGTTGCCGAGATGGTCCACGAAGCCGGTGGGCTGGTCTATCTCGACGGTGCGAACATGAACGCCATCTTGGGCATTGCCCGGCCCGGCGACTTCGGCGCGGATCTGATGCACTACAACCCCCACAAGACCTTCAGCGGCCCGCATGGCGGCGGCGGGCCCGGGGCGGGACCGATCGCCGTAGCCGAAAAGTTGGCCCCCTACCTGCCGGTGCCGATCGTGGTGAAGGACGGCGAAGGCTATCGACTCGACTACGAGCGTCCCAAGTCGATCGGGCGCGTGCGAAGTTTCTTCGGCAACACGGGCGTGCTGATCCGAATGGCGTGCTACCTGCTCACCCACGGGCCCGACGGCCTGCGCCGCGTGGCCGAGAACGCGGTGCTCAATGCCAACTACCTCTTGGCCCGGGTGAAACACATTCTGCCCGTGCCGCAAGGCGACCGTTGCATGCACGAGTTCGTCGCCTCGGCAGCGAAGCTGAAGGCGGATCGCAACGTCACGGCCATGGACATCGCCAAACGGTTGCTCGACCATGGGTTCCACGCCCCGACGGTCTACTTCCCGTTGATCGTTCCCGAGGCGATGATGGTCGAACCGACCGAGACCGAGAGCAAAGCGACGTTGGACGCCTTTGCAGAAACGCTCTTCCGGGTCACCGAAGAAGACGCCGACCTGCTGCACGACGCACCCCACACAACGCCGATCAGCCGGCCCGACGAAGTGCAGGCCGCGAGGAAACCGATTCTTAGTTGGAAGGCGGATGACTGACAACGAATGAACATGACGACCACGACCGAATGCCGCTTGCTGATCGATCCGCCCAGCCCCGGCGCTTGGAACATGGCGGTCGACGAGGTCCTGCTGGATTGGTCGGCGGCCGAAGGGGGGTGTTGCTGGCGTTTCTACCGTTGGGAGGAACCGACTCTGTCGTTGGGATACTTCCAAGACTACGCCGACCGTTGGCAGCACGAGGCCAGTCGCGACTGCCCGATCGTTCGGCGTCTGACCGGCGGGGGAACGCTTTTGCACGACCAGGAGTTGACCTACAGCATCGTGGTCCCGACCGGGCATCCGCTGGCGGTTGGCCGCCATACGTTATACGAAACGGTCCACAACAGCCTGATCAGCGTGCTGGCCCGTTTTGGCGTTCGTGCCCAATTATGTGCCCCTGCCGGCGACTCGAACAGCGTCACGGTCGACCCCGAGGCCGAGCCGTTCTTGTGTTTCGAGCGCCGCTCGCCGAGCGACGTCGTGGTCGGTTCGACGAAGGTTGCCGGCAGTGCCCAACGGCGTCGGCGCGGTGCGGTGCTTCAGCATGGCAGCGTCCTGTTGACACGTTCTCAGGCGGCTCCCGAGTTGGGCGCGCTGAACGATCTGGTCGAGGAATCGGTCGACGTGGAGCGTCTGGTCGAGGCCTGGTCGTCCGCCCTGTCCGAGCATTTGGCCGTCACGTGGCGTCGCGAGGCGCTTTCGCAGCGGCAACACCGGCGGGCCGCGGCGCTGATGGAGCGACGATACGCGACGACCCGATGGACCGAACATCGCGGACGATGAGCCATGAGGCCCGGTTGGGGGGGTAATCCTTTTGACTTCGACGTTCAATGATGGTAACATCAAGGTTGATCTTTCGTGCCGGTTGGACCCTCCCACTACGAAAGGGGCCGCCTGCAAGGAAAGGGGCCGCCCAAACGATCGAGGAGGCCTTTTGGCACTGGCACTGGACTCTTGGAAAGGTCCGGTTCGGAACGGCGACGGGACTTGCGTTTCGAGTCCTTCACAGAGGCATGCGCATCCGCTCTAATCTTGCGATTACGTTCTGTTCTCCTCTGGTGAAGTGAAGGAAACAATGGAAGTCAAGTTCGTTGTCATTGGGGGTAGCAACTCGGGAAAGGAGATCCCGGTCTCCGGCCCGAAGTTCCTCATCGGGCGCTCCGAGGAGTGCCAACTTCGCCCCAAAAGCGACCTGGTCAGCCGGCATCACGCGGTCGTTCTGCTGGAAGAAGGATTCGTGGCAATTCGCGATTTCGGCAGTAAGAACGGCACGTTCGTCAACGGCGAGAAGGTCACGACCGAACACGAACTGAAGAACGGCGATCGGCTGAAAGTCGGTCCCCTGGAGTTCGAGGTCCAACTGGTCGTCCAAGTGGGCGGGAAAAAGAAACCCAAGGTCCACAGCATCCAGGAGGCCGCCGCCCGGACTGTCGAGACGGCCGTCGATATGGCCGCCGACGATGACGACCTCGATGTGAATGACTGGCTCGCCGACGACGAAGAGTCGGCCTCGGCCACGAAATCGCACGACACCCAGCGGCTCAGTGCGGGTGAAACTTCGATCGGCAATTCGGTCCCGGCGCCGGACGACGCAACAGACAGTGCGGCCCTCACGCCTGACGAGAAGTCGAAAGAAGAAGAGAAGGAAAAAAAGAAGGCGGAGAAAGCCAAGCGATTTCAAAAGCTGATGGCCAAAGACACGCAGGCCGCCGCAGACGACACGCTGAGGAAACTGTTCGACCGCAGAATGTGAGTTGCAACTGGAGTGAACGTGACAGTTGGGTCGATCTGACATACAATTGAAGCAGAGGCTCGCATTGCCGGACCGCAGCTTCCGTCAGAGGCTTCCCCCCCACCAAAGGCGCAGCAATGAAACCTGCTCACAAACAGCGCAGACCGGCCGCATTGCTGGGATTAGGACTGGACAACGACGATGGGCACACCCGGCTGACGAGGGGGAAGAACTTCATCCTATGCGGCGGAAGCCAACAGACGCACGCCGTCATGCAGGAGACGGCCATCAAGATCAACGAACATCTTGACCGCCGGAAAAAACGCCTCGAGGACGTCTCCGTTGGCGAGCTGCGCGATATCTGCCACGAAGTAACCGACTCGGTCAGCAGCTAACTTCTATCGACTTTCGCTCCCTCGTAGTCGACATTTTCGATTCAAGCGGCCTTGACTCCCAGGCCTATTTGCGATGGCGGATCGCCTGCCGACCCCTTGACGGCGCCATTACCCCCTTTGCGCCCGCCGCAACCTCCGTACAATCCGCACGTTCATCGTCAAAGCCCCTGTTTTCTCGAAGTATCCCGTCTTGCCGAATCCGTTTTTCGGTGTTTTTCGGCAACGATGGTGTATTCTTTCTACATTGAACGTGGCCTGTCAAGCAAATCGGAGGTTCAGCCTGTGGTAGCGGCAAAAAACACGAAGAAGACGACCAAGGCAAAGAAGTCGGGCACCGCCAAAGAGAAGACGGCAGCAAAGAAGAAGAAAGCAACGCCGACGAAGAAGGCATCGCCCGCCAGGAAACCGGCGACCGCGAAGAAGCCGGCAACCGCGAAGAAGCCGGTAACCGCGAAGAAGGCATCGGCCGACAAGCGGGAGACGGGCACCAAGAAAGCGGCCGACGCCCCGGTGACGATCGACCGCCGCGAGGCCGCGGGTCGCCGTAGCGCGGCGGACCGGCGCCAGAAGGGCGGACCGGTGCCCGTCGAACGCCGCACGATACAACGGCGTGCCAAGGTGACTCGCCGCCGACAGATCGATCCGACGACATGCGAACGTGACTACACTTCCGACGAAATCGAGTTCATGAGTGCCCTGGACGATTACAAACGTTCCAGCGGACGGATGTTTCCCACTTGTAGCGAGGTTCTCGAAGTGATCCGAAAACTCGGCTACGAGAGGACTCCACAAACGGCTCCGGTCGCGTCGGAGCCTCCTGCCGAACCGAACGCCGAGCAATCGGCCGACGAGGCTGCTCAGACGATGGCCGTCTAGTGGCCCGTTGAAAAAGTAGGGTGTGTGCTTGCACGCTCGCGAAACGACTGCCGCTGGGCAGGTCCCACCGGACGCCGCCGGTGGGCTTGGACGATTCACGCCCAATCGCTCACCATCAATCGATCCACTGTCGCTTCGACCGACTTGCTCTTCTTCAATGCATCACGCTTCGTGCTGAATTGCTCGAATTCGTAGAGCCAATCGAGGTCGGCCGACGAAATTCTGGAGCTGAACGATTCCAGTTCTGCGGCCTGCTTCGCGATGGCGTCTGTGTCCGGCGCCGTGATCAACCGCAGCATCGTCAGCGGATTCGTCTGATTCTCTCGGGCAATGATCTGATCGGTCCCGTTGACCAACCCGTCGCGGTTGTAGTCGTACCTGTCGTCAATCAGGGCCGGGTCGACCGCACTGTGCTGGAAGTTCCTCGCAACGATCTCGTCGGTCGCGTTGACGATCGTGTTGATCGGATTGTCGCCCGCCTCGCCCGGGGCGTCCCGTCGAAGGCTAAATTGTTGTAGAAAACGTAGTGGCCGACGACCTGCGACAACGGACCGGACACCACCAAACGACCCCCGTTGGCCCAGTTGTTCTCCTCGTTCGTCTCGTCTACCCGCCCCGTAGGGTCCGCCGGGAAGGTGGGGTGATACGAATTGCGTGAAAGACTGGTTCATCGCAGATTTGCGTACCTCAAGGCAGACATCAGGGGGAGTACCGGTGCCTCTTCTCTGTTGCCGGGCCGCCATAACTCCAAGACCAAGGACTTCGGCGCATTGATGAGCAGAGAAGA
>JAZFUB010000063.1:0-5580 GCA_036447015.1 Thermoguttaceae bacterium
GCCGCACGTTACAAGCCCCATAAGAAAGACAAACCATCCTGCGGAATGCCCAAACTCGTCCGAGCAAGTCCAGCACATCGGAAAAAACTGAAACAGTTCGACCTGCAAAACGCCACATAAAGTCCTTCACGGCGTTGCCCGTTGGGGCTTTCGGAATTTGTATCCCCGAGTTCCCAGGGCTTACGCCCTGGGCTATTGACTGTCGCCCCTTCGGGGCTTTTTCGACGCAACCGAAATCCCCTTGGAAGCGAACCTTCCGTGGGCTACAATACGGATGTGCATCTGCCCTTTGAAACCTTCCGCTTCTTTAGCTAAGGACTTCCCTCATGAAACGCTCTTGGACTGCCTCCGGGCAACCGACTTTGCTCGCGCTGGTCGCATTGTTTGCCTTGGGCCTGTTTGCTCCCGCCGCATGGGCCGTCAATAACGGCGATGTGCCGATCAACACACCCGCGTCGGCCCGAAGGGTCATTGACGATCTGACGGCCGAATTCGGCGATCGCTATCCCGATGGCAAGGAATACCTGGCTCGGCTCGACGCGATCGAAGCGAAGCTGAAGGAGAACGCGGACGACAGTGACGCCAAGAGCGACTTGGACGCACTGATCCGCGAGGCGACGCTCGCCAATCCGTTGTTGGACTTCGACCGCCTGTTGGTCATTCGTCGCAAAGGCGAAGCCAACCGCAGTCTGAATTCGCACACCAGCGCGACGATCAAGCGGAGCGGCTGGGACAACGACATTGCCGTCCTCTCGAACCTTCGCGGCGACGTGAAGGCCAAGACGCTCTACCGGCATCGCGACCAGTCGGTCATGAAACACATGGACCTCGATTTTTCGGGTAATCGGGTGATGTTCTCGGGCATGGGGAGAAACGGCAATTGGGCCGTGCTGGAGGTTGACGCCGAGGGCAACAATCTTCAGGAACTCACACCCGACGATCAGGAGGACGTCCAATGGTTCGACTCCTGCTACCTGCCCGACAGCAATACGTTCATCACCTGCTCGACGGCCGGCATGCAGGGGTTGCCCTGCGAGAACGGCGGCAAACCGATGGTCAACCTCTACAAGGTCGACGTCGATGCGAAACAGATCCGGCAGCTCACGTTCGAGCAAGACAGCGATTGGCATCCCCGCGTGATGCACAACGGTCGGGTGATGTATCTGCGCTGGGAGTATACCGACATACCGCACTATTATTCGCGATACCTGTTTCACATGAACCCGGACGGCACCGGCCAGATGGAATACTGGGGTTCCGGCAGCCACTTCCCGACGGCCTATGTTTGGGCCCGTCCGATTCCGAACCACGCGACCATGACCGTCGGCATCGTCAGCGGCCACCACGCAAAATCGGAGACCGGCCGACTGTTGCTGTTGAACCCGGCGCTGGGGCGAAAATATCCGTTGCGCTACAAGCCGGAGGAAAAGATCTGGGGACCCGAAGGCGAGACGATCAACCTCCATCCCGAGGTCTTCCCGGCCGAGGTGACCGGCTGCGTGCAAGAGATTCCCGGCTGGGGTCGCGATGTCGTGGGCAATGTCTACGACGGCCAGGGCGGCGGTCAGCAGTACACGTTCGGCACGCCTTGGCCGCTGTCGGACAAGTATTTCCTCGTCTCGATGAAGGGTTGCCCGGGCACCAACAAATGGGCGCTCTGCCTGGTCGACATCTTCGACAACATGACGGTCGTCTATCAAGATCCCGACTACGACCTGTTCGAGCCGATCCCGTTCGTGCCGCGAAGAACCCCGCCGATGCTGGTCGACCGAACGATCCCCGGCATGAAGGAAGCGACCGTCTTCTGCACCGACATCTACTCGGGCCGTGGGCTGAAGGGTGTGCCGCGCGGCACGGTGAAATCGCTTCGCGTGATCTCTTATCACTACGGTTACGTTCGTAGCGGCGGCCATGAGTCGATCGGGCAGGAGTCGAGTTGGGACATCAAGCGGATCCTCGGCACGGTGCCGGTCGAAACGGACGGCTCGTTCTGCTTCACCGCGCCCGCCAACACGCCGATCGCCATTCAACCGCTCGATGAGAACGGCCAGGCAGTGGCGCTGATGCGCAGCTGGATGGTCGGTATGCCGGGCGAGCGGCTCGCGTGCAATGGATGCCACGAAGACCAAAATGCAGTGACGCCCAACCGGCGGACGATTGCCGGCACGCGACCGCCGCGCGCGATCGAACCATGGTACGGGCCGGCCCGTCCGTTCTCGTATCAGACCGACGTTCAACCGACGCTCGACCGATACTGCGTCGGCTGTCACAACGACGAAGACAACAAGGCCGGGCTGTCGTTCGTCGCCAACAACCCGGGCAACTGGCGAAAGGACACGTCCTACGCCGCACTGAACCCGTACGTCCGTCGCCCGGGCCCCGAGAGCGACATGGATATGCTCAACCCGATGGAGTATCACTCGTCGACCAGCGAACTGATCCAGCGTCTACGGAAGGGACATCACGGCGTGAGTCTCGACAGCGAAGCGTGGGACCGGCTCTATACGTGGATCGACTTGAACGCGCCGTATCGCGGCATGTGGGACAACGCGAATTATGAGAAACGGCGGCTCGAACTGGCCACGCTCTACGCGGGGTTGTTGGACAATCCCGAGGAAGAACATCGGCTGCAACTCGCCTCGATCCAGGGGCAAACGATCAAGCCGATTCTGCCGGAGAAACAGGAGAAGCCGGGCCCCGACGGTCTGAAAGCGAGCGGTTTTCCGTTCGATGCGTCCAAGGCCAAACAGTTGCAGGGCAAAGACGCCGCGATGGAACTCCGCCTGGCCGACGGCCTGACGATGCAATTCGTTCGGATCCCGGCCGGTCAGTTCGTCATGGGGAGCCAGTCCGGGATGCCCGACGAACAGCCGCGAGCGGTCGTCCACGTCGACAAACCGTTCTGGATGGGCGTGACCGAGACGACCAACAGCCAGTTCGGAGCCTTCGACCCCGAGCATGACACGCGCTATATCGACGAGCACGGCAAGGACCACTCCCTGCCGGGCAATATCGCCAACCATGCCGATCAGCCGGTCGCACGTATCTCGTGGCAAGAAGCGATGAACTTCTGCCGCTGGCTTTCGGACAAGTCGGGCAAGAAGGTGACGCTTCCGACCGAGGCCCAATGGGAATGGGCCGCCCGGGCCGGCAGCGAAAAGCAGTTCTTCTACGGCGACAATGACGCCGATTTCTCGAAGTGGGCCAATCTGGCCGATGCCGGACGACGGCTGAGCTACTACAAGTTCGACGGCGGAAGCAAGATCCACGTTCGACGCCCGTATCCCGAGAACAGCACCTTCCCGTTGCGCGACGACCGCTTCACCGATAAGTGGTTCATCGTCGACTACGTGGCCCAATACGATGCGAACCCGTTCGGGCTGTACGACATGGTGGGCAACGTCAGCGAGTGGACACGCTCGGACTACGCCACCTATCCGTACAACGACGCCAACGGCCGCAACGACGGTGACATCGGCCGCACGAAGGTAGCACGCGGCGGCAGTTGGGACGATCGCCCGAAGGTCGTCGGTTCGACACGACGTTTCGAGTACGAGTCGTTCCAGAAGGTCTACGACGTCGGGTTCCGCGTGATTGTGGAGTAGGGACCAAACAGAGTCTTGCAGCCGACCGCGATCTCTGGTAGGCTGCACCAGCAGTGTGTTTAGCGGCCGGGCTTGCCCGGCGCGTTTTGCCGACGAGAACGGCTTGAAACACGCCGGGCAAGCCCGGCCGCTAAACGATGTGGGCGCACCGATCCATGAATTGGAGCGCTCGTTGTGGATCGACGGGGAATTGCAGGATCGAGGATCTCATGCCCATCGAATTTCGCTGTACCCAATGCGATAAGCTACTGCGAACCGGCGACGAGACGGCCGGCAAACAGGCGAAGTGTCCCGAGTGCGGCGCGTTTATGGCAGTGCCTGGAGGAGAAGCCGCCTGGGCAGAATCCGCCGAGCCGAGCGCCACGCCGCCTCCACCGTCGAGCGGCTCGGACAGTCCGTTCGCCTCCGGGGGCGGTGAGAATCCGTACCAGTCGCCCGGCCAAGCAAACTCGCCCCACGGTACGACGCCGGCGCCGGGTTCCGTGCCGAACAATCTGGTCTTTGCGATCCTCGTGACGTTCTTCTGCTGTATGCCGTTCGGCATCGTTGCCATTATCTTTGCCGCACAAGTCAATGGCAAGTTGGCCGGCGGCGACTACCAGGGGGCCGTCGAAGCGTCGAACAATGCGAAGACCTGGTGCCTGGTGGCTCTCGGCTGCGGCCTCATCTCGTACGTTCCGTTCATGCTGCTGATGTGCTCCGGTGTGGCGGTTGGGTGAACGTAACATGAGCGAAGACCTTGCCGCAACGGCTGTCGCCACACGACGATCGGCATGGCGACGTGCCGCCGTGGCAGCCGTTGCGCTGATCGGCCTGGCGCTGTTGTTCGCATTCGATCCGGCCGCCTCACGTCTGTTTCCCCGATGTCCGCTGTTTGCGACGACCGGCCTGCATTGTCCCGGTTGCGGGACCTCGCGGGCATTGCACCAAATCCTGCATGGCAACCTGGCGGCCGCGTTTCGATTGAACCCCTTGATGGTGTTGTTGCTGCCGCCGACCGCGTACGGGCTCCTTGCAGTGTGTGTCCGGGAGTTCAGCCGACGGCGACTGCCCACGATCTTTCTGCCGGCCGTCTGGATCTGGGGGCTGTTGGCCGTCGTGCTCCTGTTCTGGGTGCTGCGAAACATTCCTATCTATCCGCTGAGCCTCTTGGCGCCCGGGAGATAATCGACGAGACGTCGTCGTTTAGCTGTCGCCGGTACGGCGACTTTGCCGAAAGTGTGTTCAAGCGTTAAGCCGCCGTACCGGCGCCAGCTAAAGGGATAGCGACAGAGGACGACATGATGAAGATCCTGGTAGTTATCGGACATCAACACAAAGACAGTTTTTGTCACGCGATTGTCCAGACGGCGATCGAGCAACTCGAGGCCGCCGGGCACGAGGTCGTCTATCATGACCTGTACGAGGAGCAGTTCGATCCGATCTTACCACACGAGGAAATCCCGCTCGACGCTGAACTCGATCCGGTCGTTCGCCGCCATCGCGACGAAGTGAGCGAGGCCGATGGGTATCTGATCGTGCATCCGAACTGGTGGGCCCAGCCGCCGGCGATCCTCAAGGGATGGCTCGACCGGGTTCTGCGCCAAGGCCACGCCTATCGGTTCGGTCCCGAGGGCGTCATCGGAATGCTCACCGGCCGGAAGGCGCTGGTGTTTACCACGTCGAACACGCCGCGCGAGGCCGAGTTGGAACTGTACGGTGATCCGCTGGAGAATCTCTGGAAGACCTGCGTGTTCGGATTCTGCGGCGTCGAAGATTTCTATCGCCGGAACTTCGAATCGATGGTCATGAGCACGCCCGAGCAACGCAAGGGCTGGCTTGATGATGTCCGCCGCATCGTCAACGAGCGTTTTCCGGCGTAGGCGTAGGGTGTGTGCTTGCACCGCACGCCGTGAGACGGTCCGGGGATTCACTTCGCATAGGTACATCCCAAGCCCACCCGCAGCGACCCGAGGGACCGGCCGAGTGGGCACGC
>JAZFUB010000064.1:0-3500 GCA_036447015.1 Thermoguttaceae bacterium
ATTTCGACGCCGCTACCGGCAAGCTCAAGGACCCAAAAATCCTGCTGCTCGACCAGCGCGAGGCCGGAGAGCTTATCCAGCGGTTGTTGAAGGCCGAATGCCGAGTGAGCAACCTGGAGGACAAGCCGTACAGCACCAGCCCCTACCCGCCGTTTACCACCAGCACACTGCAGCAGGAAGGCAACCGGAAGTGCGGATTCACGGCCCGGCACACGATGCAGGTAGCCCAAAGTCTCTACGAGAACGGGCATATCACCTACATGCGTACCGATTCGACGAACCTGGCCGCCGTGGCGGTCGAGGCGGCTCGCGATCTGGTTACGTCGCAATACGGCAACGACTACCTACCCGACAAGCCACGCACCTATCAAACCAAGGTGAAGAATGCGCAGGAGGCCCACGAAGCGATTCGCCCGGCCGGCCACCCCTTCGATTTCCCCGACGCGTTGCGTGGCGAACTGACGCCCGATCAGTTCAAACTTTACGATCTGATCTGGAAGCGGACGGTTGCCAGCCAGATGGTCGACGCCCGGGGCCATCGGATGACGATTACGATCGAAGTCGACGGGGCCGTCTTTCAGGTCAGCGGCAAGACGATCGATTTTCCCGGTTATCTGCGGGCATACGTCGAAGGCTCCGACGATCCGGAGGCTCGATTGGCCGATCAGGAAGACCTGCTGCCGTCGGTCGAGGTCGGCGAGGTGCTCCGATGCGGTGAATTGGAGTCGAAGAGCCACACGACGCAGCCGCCGAACCGTTACAGCGAAGCGTCGCTGACGCGCGCGTTGGAGGAAATGGGGATCGGCCGGCCGAGCACGTACGCGTCGATCATCGACACGATCCTTGCCCGGGAGTATGTCTTCAAACTGCCGCGAAGCAACATTCTGGTGCCGACCTGGACGGCCATCGCCGTGGCTCGACTGCTGGAGGTCCATCTCCCCGACCTGGTCGATTATCAGTTCACCGCCGAGATGGAAGACGAGTTGGACGCGATCAGCCGCGGTGAGATAAGCCACGTCGAGTATCTCAAGACGTTCTACTTCGGCAACGGAACGCCCGGCCTGAAAGCACAACTGAAGAACAAGATCGACGAGATCGATGCCCGGTCGGTCTGCCAGGTGTTGATCGGCAAACCGGACGCGGAAGGCGAAGCGGGTGAGGAGATCTACGTTCGCGTAGGCAAGTACGGGCCGTTTCTGCAGCAGGGCGAGCGTCGAGCAAGCTTGTTGGAAAATATGCCGCCGGACGAAGTGACGTTGGAGGCCGCCTTGGAACTGCTCGACAAGGCGGCCCTAGCCGACGAACCATTGGGAATCTGCCCCGAGACGCACAAGCCGATCTTTCTGAAGGTAGGTCGATTCGGGCCCTACGTGCAACGCGGCACGGCCGAGGACGACGAGAAGCCCAAGAACGCTTCGCTCATGAAGGGCATGGAGCCGGAAGACGTCGATATCGAGGTGGCCTTGAAACTGCTTTCGCTGCCGCGGCGAGTCGGCGAGCATCCCGAAAGCAAGGAGCCGATCGAGGCGTTCAACGGCCGTTACGGCCCCTACATCAAGTGCGTCGACGAGACCCGATCCTTGCCCGAGGACGTCTCGCCGCTGGACGTGACCGTCGAGCAGGCCGTCGAACTGTTGGCCAAGCCGAAGCCGGGTCGCGGCGCGGCGAACAAGAAAGAGCCGATCAAGGTTTTCGACGTGTCGCCCGTGACCGAGCAGCCGATCCAGTTGCTCGAAGGTCGCTACGGTCCGTACGTCACCGACGGCACAACCAACGCCTCGATTCCACGCGGCACCTCGACCGACGAAGTGACGTTCGAGTTGGCACTCGATCTACTGAAGGTCCGCGCCGAGAAGGGACCGGCGAAGAAGAAGGCCAAGAAGAAAGCAACGAAGAAAAAGGCCACAAAGAAGAAGGCAGCTAAGAAAAAGGCGACCAAGAAGAAGACCGTAAAGAAGAAGGCCGCCAAGAAGACCACCTGACCGCAGTTTAGTACGCGATCGTCGTTTAGCGGCCGGGCTTGCCCGGCGCGTTTCGAGTCGCTCTCGCCACCAAGGCAAAGCGGGCAAGCCCGCCCGCTAAACTCAGCTGACGAATCGGATGCACAGCGGATACCGATAGCAAACACCCTCGTTCGCCTTCAGTGCGGCCAAGATCGTGAAGATCAGGTGGAATAGGAGCGCGGCCGGAAAGAGCACGAACCCGATCAACGCCAGGGCGCTCACGCCGGCAAGGATGATATAGATCGTCGCGCTGATCTGGAAATTCAACGCCTCTTTCGCCTGGTCGTCGACGAACGGCATTTCGTCTTTCTTGATGAGCCAAACGACCAACGGACCGGCGATGTTGGCAAGCGGCATGGCGAAGATCAACAGTCCGGACAAATGGGCGAGCATCCCCCAGGTTCGCTCCTCGGGTCGCACGTCGGGAAGGGCTTCCGGCGATTCTGGCAACTCGGCAGCAGGGGAGTCGTATGCATTTTCACGTTCCATGTTCGTGTCCCTTTCTTGCAAGACCTTGTTCGTATGGATTTCTCCTGTGCAAAGGTATTCGGTCGATCGATCCGGATATTGGGGTTCGAAAGCCGTTTTTTCGAAATTCTTCATATTCCGGTGAAACAGCCGGCCGACCGGTCAGCAGAAATCTCGCGACTGTCGTCCCATGCCCTGTAGGCGGTCCGACAGGTTTTCCAGTTTCGTCACCAGCACGTGGATGATCTGCCCCTGTCGTTGTAGCCGACCATGGGCCAACAACAACGTCGCCCCCATCGCCGCCCGGCGATAACGCCGCCAGACGCCCGGCCGGATGATCAGGTTGGCCGTACCCGTCTCGTCTTCGAGCGTGACGAACGTAATCCCCTTGGCCGTGCCGGGTCGCTGGCGGACGAGCACGATCCCGGCCACACGAATCGGGCGGTCGATGGGCCAATCCTTTAGCGCTTCCGCCGCGACGACTTCCATCGCATCCAACTCCGCTCGCAGGAACTCTAGCGGATGGGCCTTCAGCGAGAGGCCGGCCGTTCGGTAATCGGCCAACACCTCTTCGGCCTCCGAGAGCCGCGGCAAGTCGACCTTCGCGTCGGTCGCGTGCGGCTTGCTGCATTGGTCGAACAACGGTAGCTCTTCCTGATCCTGGTCGAGTGCATGCCAAAGTGCCTCGCGGCGATTGAGTTCCAGAGACCCGAACACGTCCGCCCCCGCCAACCGCGAAAGAACCGACCGGCTCAGCCCGGTACGCCGAGCGAAATCGTCCATCGAACGGAACGGACGCCCGTCGCGGGCATGCTCGATTTGCCGCGCATGGGCCGACGCCAAGCCATGGAGCATGTTGAAACCCAAACGCAGCGAGATGGCCGGCCCGCCCTCCAGCGTACAGTCCCAATCGCTGTGATTCACGTCGATCGGCCGCACGTCAACGCCATGGTCCCGCGCATTGCGAACCAGTTGGGGCGGGGCATAGAAGCCCATCGGCTGGCTGTTCAACAATGCGGCGGTAAACGC
>JAZFUB010000065.1:0-6563 GCA_036447015.1 Thermoguttaceae bacterium
GAGCCCCCATATGGTTTGCAAGTGGGGGATGGTTGCTGGTTCCGCGCAACTCGACCCCAGCCACCCTACATCTTGATGGTGGTGTCCAACTAGTAATCGTACCAGAAGGCGAAACCGATCTTGTCTTCGAATTGGTCGAAGAACTCGTATTGGTCGCTCTTGCCGGTAAAGTATTGCATGCCGAAGCGCATCCGGTTTCCGCTGGTGCCCCGCCACTGCAAGCCGACTTGGAAGGTGATGTTACCGCCGTAGTCGACGTCCTGGCGCAAATGGGCGTTGATCGCCCAGAACAGTCTCGGGCGAGCACCCGTCGGCCCCTCGGGGCTGTATTCCGTGCCGAACTGGAATTCCCACGGCTTCGCGCCGCCATCGACGTTGAACGCGACGCCGACTTCGCCGTAGATGCGAAAGTCCTTGGCCGGGTAATAGGAATGGCCCCAAACGAACGCGTCTCTGACGTAGTTGATCCTCGGCACGCCCGGCCGTTGGAGCATCAACTCATCGCCCAGGTGGGAACTGATGTGGTAGAAGGCCAACTTGACCTGGTGGTTGCCACGACCGTAGGTCCAAGGGACGCCCACGCGATAGTCGGTCGCTTGCAGCGCATTCGAGGGCTCTTCCAGGCCAAGCCGACCCATGGCGGCAGCTTCGACATCGAGTTGCCAGCCCTCGGGTTTGTCGGGATTCGTCGTGCCGTAACGCACCAGTCCGAGACGCCCGCCCAAGGTCATGTCCCAGATCCAGCCTTGGTCGGCCTTATGGACCCATTGTGCGGCCAGTCGTGATTCCTTCGGTCCGGCCAGATAGGACCGGTAAATCAGTCCGGCGGGCGCGATCTGCCATTGCCGGCAATCGGCGCCCCCGCGGTGGGCATTCCCCAAGGAAGCCATCTGATCCGAAACGAACTTCATCTCCCCGCCGGCCGGCCGGAGCAAGTGGTCGACAGTCGGCCCCGGGGCGACCGGCATCGCGGTGTCCGGCCTTGCACCTGCGGAGGCGATCAACCAATCTGCGTTAGCCGACATGGGAGCGCTGGTCGGCATGCCTTCCGACGGCCACGTTGCCGTGCCCCGACTGGGCCATGTCGCGGCGCCCTGGGCCGGCCATGGCGTGCTTTGCTGTGCCCGAGCGTTCATACCCGATGCCAGCAACAAAACGAGCACCATGGGGACAATCGAAAGTTGTACCGAGAGAATCCCGAGCCGATTCGAGTATCTATCCATTTTGTCGCCGTTGATCTTCCGTACCCCTGTGGCAGAAGTCCGTGGCTTCCGTCAAGATCGCCATTCTCCCCAACTTCTACCCTATGCAGAATATCGGCAGATTCGGCATGGCTTCCCAAACTTGGGCCGTGACGCTCTGATTCCCATGCACAGCTTGCCTAACCGGAACCAAATAGGCAGTTTGGCGAATCAATGTGGGCGGATTCTCCGTCGCCGGGGCCATGTCGACTTGAGCACGGAGCCGGATTCCTCTAGAATTCGTCCGTTTCACGCCCACAACAGGAGAGCCCCAACATGGAGCGGACACTTGTACTTCTGAAGCCGGATTGCGTGCAGCGGCGATTGATCGGCCGCGTTTTGGCGCGACTGGAGGACAAGGGGCTGAACATCATCGCCATGAAACTGATGCGAGTCACGGCGGAACTGGCCCGGCGGCACTATGCCGAGCACGTCGAGAAGGCCTGGTATCCGGGCCTCGAAAAGTTCGTCACCGGCGGCCCATTGGTCGCGGCAATCATTGAGGGTCCCGAGGCGATTCGCGTCGTACGCACCCTGGTGGGCGTGACCAACGGCCTGAATGCAGACCCGGGCACGATCCGCGGCGATTTCAGCACCAGCCAACAAAAAAACCTCGTCCACGCCTCCGACGGTCCCGAATCGGCTGTGCGAGAGATGGCGATCTTCTTCACCAAGGAAGAAATCCACGCCTACGAACCGACGATTCAGCCCTGGCTGGGTGAGACGGACGAAGATTAGCAAACAAGGAGTGGAAAAAGGGGACTGGCTCCGAGCCCACCAAACGCAAAACCCGCAGACAAACTCCCCGGCTCGGTGCCTGTCCCCCTTTTTCCACGGTGCCTCGGTGTCACGCCCAGTCGGTCGCCAGCAGCATATCCACGGTCGCTTCGATGGAACCGTCTTTCTTCGTCGACCGACTCTTCGTATTCATCCGATCGAACTCGTACCGCCAATCCAGGTAGACGATCTGCTCGAACGCCGCATCGGCTACGGGAGCCGTAATCAGACGCAACATGCTCAACGGATTCGTCTGATTCTCCCGGGCAATGATCTGATCCGTCGCGTTGACCAATCCGTCGCGGTTGTAGTCGTACGGGTCCTCAATCGCCGCCGGGCCGACCGCACCATGCTGAAAATTCCGGGCAACGATCTCATCGGTCGCATTGACGATCGCATTGACCACACTATCGCCCGCCTCGCCCGGGGCGTTGCCGAAATAAAAGACGTCGGGCACGGGCAGTCCGGTGCGATCGTTGGCCCCCACGGTCACCCGCAGCCATTGTTTTTCGATGGCCCTGTCGGCCCAGACGAACGTGATCCGGTCGGAGCCGTCGACACCCTCGCCTTTACGAACGGTCCAGCCGCTCGGCTCGGGGGCCGTCGACCAACTGTCGGAATCGAGGCCGTTGCCCACACGAAACTCGAAATCTTCGGCCGGGTCGAGAAGATCCGAATCGGTGAAGGTCAGCAGATCGACCATCACGCCGTTAAGGCCTTTGTCGTAAGTAGTGTAGTTGGCAAAGGTGGCCGTCTGGTCGGGCAACAGGGCCTGTTTGTCGGAGGCGATAGCGTTGTCGTCTCGTGGGCCGGCCGTTGGGTCGTTTCCGTCGAAGGAAGACCGGTTGTAGAAGACATGGCGGCCGACCACTGCCGGTATGCGGTAGTTCCCGAAGTCCCGGCCGGTGAGAATCTCGCCAAGACCGAGAGATAATTGGTAAACCCCTGCGGCAAGGTCTCGCCTGAACACGGTTACCGCATCGCTAAAGTAGCTTGCCGTGTAGACGTGTTTTCCGTCAGGGCTGACCGTCACCGAGGCCGCTCCATTGAGCCCATCGTACAGGGCCTGCAGGAAATTCAACCGACCCGTGGCCCGGTCACGGCTGAACACGGCCACCGCATCGTCACCCCAGCTTGCTGTGTAGACGTGTTTGCCGTCAGGGCTGACCGTCACCGACTGCGCTCCATTGAGCCCATCGATGCCGCCCTGGCCATCGCGCAGCATCTGCACGAAAGTCAACCGGCCCGTGGCCCCGTCACGGCTGAACACCGTCACCGCATCGTCACCGAGGCTTACCGCGTAGACGTGTTTGCCGTCGGGGCTAACCGTCACCGACCACGCGCTATCGAGCCCGTCCACGCCGCCTTGGCCGTTGCGGGCCATCTGCACGAACTTCAACTGACCCGTTGCCCCGTCCCGACTGAACACCGCCACTGCATCGTCATGGTCGCTCGCCACGTAGACGTGTTTGCCGTCAGGGCTGACCGTCACCGATCGCGCTGCATCGAGCCCATCCACGCCGCCCTGGCCGTCGCGGAGTCTCTGCACGAAACTCATCTGGCCCGTGGCCCCGTCCCGTCCGAACACCATCACCGCATTGCTTCTGGAACTTGTCACGTAGACGTGTTTGCCGTCAGGGCTGACCGTCACCGAGGACGCTCCATCGAGCCCACCGTGGATCGCCTGCAGGAAAATCAACTGGCCTGTGGCCCCGTCACGGCTGAACACGGCCACCGCATCGTCATCGTAGCTTGCCGTGTAGACGTGGTTGCCGTCGGGGCTAACGGTCACCGAGTACGCTCCATCGAGGCCATCCACGCCGCCGAGGCCGTTGCGGAGCATCTGCACGAAATTCAACTGACCCGTGGCCCCGTCCCGACTGAACACCGCCACCGCATCGTCACGGCCGCTTGCTGCGTAGACGTGTTTGCCGTCAGGGCTGACGGTCACCGAGTACGCTCCATCGAGCCCATCCACGCCGCCGACACGGTCGCGGAGCATCTGCACGAAACTCAGCTCGCCAGAAGGAAAGGTCCGTACCCAGCCGGCTTGCACAACTTCCCGAACCTCGTAGCTGCCCCGCGACAAGTCCGCAAACGAGTACAGCCCCGCTTCGGTCTCGGGGTCGATGTTTCCGTCTTCGTTCAAATCGACACCGGCAGTGACTGTCGTGGCCACTACCGAGCCGTCAGATCGATTGACCAACTCGATCGTCCAGCCGTCGAGCCCCGGTTCGTCGGCGTCGCGAACTCCGTTGCCGTTGACGTCGTGCCACTTCTGACCATGAATCTCGCCTATCCCCCGATTACCGAAATCCTGCCCGACAAGGTCCTGCCCATAAGCGAGCGCGATGGAGTAGGTCGACGGATCGGGCAACGTCTGCACCCAATCCGGCTGCAGCACCTCGCGAACCTCGTAGTTGCCAGGTAGCAAACCGTCGAAAGAGTACAGCCCCGTTTCGGTTTCCGGATCGATCCTTCTGTCTCCGTCGAGGTCGATGCCGGCAGTCATCCGCGTATCGATCACCGTACCGGTCGCCGGATCTACCAGTTCGATCGTCCAGCCGTCGAGTCCCGGTTCGCCCGCGTCATGCAACCCGTTACCGTTGAAATCGTCGAACATTTGCCCGCTGATTGAACCGTCCTCGGCGTTGCCGAAATCCCTGTCCGCAATGACGTCCCCACTCAGCAGCGTCAGCGAGTAGGTCGGCGGGTTCGGGCAGGTCTGCAAGTATCCCTCGCCCACGACTTCCCGAACTTCGTAGCTGCCGGGCGTCAAGCCGTCGAACGAGTAAAGCCCCGCTTCGGTCTCGGGATCGATGGTTCCGTTCTCGTCCAGGTCGACGGAGACGGTGACCTGCGTGTCGATCACCGTACCGGTCGCCGGATCGACCAGTTCGATGGTCCAATCGTCCAGACCCAGTTCGCCCGCATCATGTACGCCATCTACGTCGAGATCCTCGAACTTCTGGCCGGAGATCGAGACCGGCTGGTAGTTCCCGAAATCCTGATCGGTGAGAATCTCGTCAGGACCGAGGACCACCTGGTAAGGCCCCGCGCCAAGGTCCCGGCTGAACACGGCCACCGCAACGTCAATGGCGCCTGCCGTGTAGACGTGGTTGCCGTCAGGGCTGACCGTCACCGAGCGTACTCCATCAAGCCCATCTACACCGTCCTGGCCGTCGCGGAGGCTCTGCACGAAACTCAACCGGCCCGTGACCCCGTCCCGGCTGAACACGGCCACCGCATCGTCATTGCTGCCTGCCGCGTAGACGTGGTTGCCGTCGGGGCTGACCGTCACCGACCGCGCTCCATTGAGCCCATCCACAGCGCCCTGGCCGTCGCGGAGGCTCTGCACGAAATTCAATTGGCCCGTGGCCCCGTCTCGGTTGAAAACCGCCAGCGCATCGTCAGGGTAGCTTGCCGCGTAAACATGGTTGCCGTCAGGGCTGATCGTCACCGCGGTCGTTCCATCGAGCCCATCCACGTCGTCCTGGCCGTCGCGGAGCACCTGCACGAAACTGAACTGGCCCGTGGCAATCAATGGAAACGACTGTACCCAGCCGGCCGGTACGACTTCCCGAATCTCATAGCTTCCCTGTGCCAAGCCCGTAAACGAATATAGCCCCGCTTCGGTTTCGGGGTCGATGGTTCCGTTTTCGTCTAGATCGACATCGGCGGTGAGTGTCGTTGCCACTACTGAGTTGTCGGCCCGGTCGACCAGTTTGATCGTCCAACCGTCGAGACCTATGTCGCCGACGTCGCGGACCCCGTCACCGTCAAGGTCGTGCCACTTCTGACCGTGAATCTCGCCGGCCGGGTCGGCGTTGGCGAGACCGACTGATAGCAGACGTCGATCTTCCAACGGTTCGAGTTGGAGTCTTCGTGGGCGGGAACCATGGTGATTGCTCTTTGATGCGTGTCGAGCAAAACGGGCCGTTTTCATACCGCAATCCACTGATTCGTGTCCTGGAAAGAGCTGGCACTACTTTGGGTATAGCGTAACGGAGCGGTGGGGGTATGTCAAGCAATTTCACGGGGGCGACCCCGGAAAACTGCGAAGTTGCTCGGGCGGCACGTCCCTGAGGTCCGAAGGGCGTGGTCTTCCCAGCATCACCACGCCCTTCGTGCCTCAGGGACGTGCCACACGACGCCTGAACTCTTGCGAGTCCCGCTACGGTAGATTGCCCGCGGGTGTGTCGGTTCGGAGGCGGTCGATCATTTCGCGTGTGGCTGCTTCGACGGCCTCTTGCCAGCGCGACGGTCCGAATCGGGCGGCGTAGGGCTCGCGTGCGTGGGCGAAGATGATGCCGCGGGAGTTGTTGACGATCGCTCCGGTGCCCCGGGCGTCGAACGCACCGGCGACGTCCTTGGCGGTGCCGCCTTGGCTGCCGAAGCCGGGGACGAGAAACCAGGCGTGCGGCATCTCGGCCCTCAGTTCGACGAGCTGTTCCGGATACGTCGCTCCGACGACCGCTCCCATCACGCCGTAGCCACACTTGCCGGCCGTTTGCTTGGCGATCTTTTCGACATACTGGGCCACGT
>JAZFUB010000066.1:0-5923 GCA_036447015.1 Thermoguttaceae bacterium
GTCGATCAGCGCCTGGTAGGCCTGGCCTCGCTCGGTACTGCGCAGAAAGAGCCCGCTGTCGGGACCGTAGTCGTTTCTCATTTCGACGATCACCTCGAAGTTGCCATAACTCTTATCGGTGATCACAATGCCGCCGTTGCCCGGTGTATCCTGACTGCCGATGATCGCACCGTCTTCGACCACCCAGCGACCGCCGGTCCCATGGCCCGTCTTGCTACTGACATGCCAGCCGTCGAGCGTCTTGCCGTCGAAGATGCTAACGAAACCCTCCTCGCCCGGCTTTTCCTCTGCGGAGATGCTCGTGCCGCAAACCAGTGCCGCGGCCATGGTGACGACGAGACGCAAGTGAAAGTTCATGTGTCGCATACGTAATTCCTTTGTCTGAGAAACGGGGAAAGAATCGTCTTTGAAACGATGGGCTGCGTTTGGCCGGATGCCTTGATCGGCACCGTCAGACCACCAGCATACCATGACTGACTGTGAAATCCACAGCAAGACCTCTGGAAGACGCCATTACATCCCACCAGGGGGTGTCAACTGTTTTCGCTCATACGGGCCGACGGTATCGAGACGCTGGGATACAGGCGGCTGGAAGGATGCTATAATCATCAACGGGCCTAATATGACAGCGATGCAATACTAACCGTTGAATCGGAATCTTGCCCAACGAAACGGAGCGACTCCATGGGAAACGTTTTGTTATCGAGTGTTTACCGACGGACGCGAACTGTCCTTCCGTGCCTCGTCATCGTGGCCTGCTGGTACTTGTCTGCATGGGCACAAGATCATGCGAAACCGACCGTCCGGGTGGAACTGGCCGGCGAGCGGCTGATGGCTGCGAGCTCGGCGGTACATGGCCGCGTCTATCTCGCAACGCCCTCTGCTGAGGAGATGCTCCACACGTCGGGCAAGCCGATCGGGGAGGTGATGCTCTATAAGCCGGCTCGTCAAGGCGAAGCGTTGACGGTCACGCTGCCGGTCGAGGTCGACGGTTACTATCGTCTGGTCGGCACGCACGTCTACGGCGCATGGAAGCAAGGCCGCTACGGACTGTATCGAGCTCATTGCGACGGGATCGCCCTGCCCGGCAAACACCACGGTTGGTACGGCGCTGCCGGGCCGCCGAGCCATTGGCCGAAAGCCAAAACGCATCTGGTCGATGTCGATTGGGGCGTCATTCACCTGCGCCGCCCCCATGTGGAAGTGACGTTCACATCGACCGATGACGGCTTGTTGGGGACCGGGCGGATTGCGCTGCAGCCCGTGCCAGTGGATGAGTTGAAACGAGAGGACAGGGATCGCGTTGTGCCCACGCGTGTGCTTGCGTCGGATCCGGCTTCTTCGCGGTCCCGGTTGAAGGACGTGCAAGTCGTCGGTCGCAACGGCCGGTTCATGGAGGATCTGACGCGTTACGACCCTCAGCAACGGGCCGACCGGATGCTTCGGTCCCAGGTTGCGGTCACGCGGCAGTCGTATCTCGACTTCATCTATGACGACAGCACGTACGGCGCGAAGGCCATGGCGAGCGGCCCCGACCGCGGACAGTATGGCGTGCGGCATGCCTTCCCTGCACTGGCCCACTATGCGGCGAGTGGCGACGCCCGTCTTGCCAGAGGCATTAAGAGCACACTGCACGCCTACGACAGGAACATTCGCCGGCAGGTTGCCGAACAAAACTGGCAACAGCAATACATGTTCGACCCCACGTTGTTGTGCATGTACCGACGTGTGTTCCAGCAGCAGGGCGACTGGAGCGAGGAGGACGAAGCGTGGTTCAAGGAGTTTTTCGTCTGGCTATGCCGCACCGTTCACGTTTGGGGTGGGCCGGAGCATTTCTGGCGCGGCCCCATGCACCGCTCGACCGGCGAAGGGATCATGAAGCTGCTGGCCGTGACAATGTATCCCGACATTCCCGAGGCCGACCAGTGGCGGCGATACGCCGAGCTGCAATGGAACGATTGGTGGGAGTTTCGCGACAACCCGATCAACGACACGGGCTACTTCTACGGGCAGATCTTTCCGATCGTTTTGGGGGCGCACTTGCTCGGTCGAGAAGAGGTCTTTACCGATCCTCAGATGCGCAAGTTCTGGGACCGGCTGATTGACACGACCTCGCCCGACGGGGCCGTCGTTCCGTTCGGTCCTTCGTCGGGTTGGAATTCGGACGCGGGCACGCGGCTGATGGCGATGGAAATGGCGGCGAGATATACGGGCGATGGACGCTACCGATTCGTGGCCCATCGTCTCTTCAACAATCTGCTCTTTCAGGCCGACGTGTACCGCACGCATCACATGCTCGACCACTTCAGCCAACTGGGCCTCGCGGTGGCTTACCTGGTCGCCGACGAGTCGATCGAGCCCTTGGAGCCGAGCGCGGCAAGCACGGTCCTTTATCACAAGGAGACGTTGCGAGTTGGAAACAAAGAGGGTGCGGCCCACTATCTGCCCGAGCTGGACCGCGATCCGGCCAAGGCCCATATCGACTGCGGTTTGCTGTGTACGTCAAAAGTGCTGCCGTTCAAACTGTGTCTGCGCAGCGGGTGGCAGCCGGGCGACCTCTACATGCTCGTCGACCTGTTCCCGCGTCACGAGCCGATGAATCCCACCGGCATCCTCGGCATCTCACGCTACAACTCGGTGCTCGGCCACGCGATCGACAGCAAAGGGCTCACCGACTGGTTGAACATGTTCCGTGTCGAAGACCTCTCCGGCACGGCTTCGTGCGTCGTGAACTCGAACCCCAACACGGTCGACGCCTATTACATGGAGGTCACCGTACCGACGTTCAAGGAGCATCGGCTCGCTACGTATGCGGCCGTTGACGTCAAAGACTACAACGGCTACCCGATGACGCTACGGCGAGAGTTCCTGTTCGTCAAGAATCGGTTTTGTCTCGTACGCGATACGGCAACGTTCCGTGAACGCTTCGACGCTCGCATCGGCCCGAACTGGTACACCCAGAACGTGGGGCCGCAGGTCGGCAACCACTGGGCGAACACCTACTTCACCGCGCCGATCGCCCACGGACGCAAGCTGCACAACCCACAGGTCGATCTGCTGGTCTACCACGCGCCGCATGCAGAGCGTCAACTGATCGTCAGCGACGACACGGCCGACGTGCGGCGTCTGAAGATGCCGTACACCTTGCGCTATGTCTGGGAAGGGACGGTCGAACCGCAGCGTGCCTACTCGTTCGCCCACCTGTTGCTCCCCGGCTTGCCCGAGCGCGAGGCGGTCCGCAGTAATGCTCCCGGTGCGGCTTCCTTGGCCGACATCTCGGGCCAATACATGGCGGCGGGGATTACCGTCTTGAAAGACAACGCCGACCAATCGGTGTGGCGAATCACCAGCGACGAAGGCCGCGAGGAATGGTGCGTCTTGAATCCCACGGGCAAACCGGTCGAAGTCGACGGCCTGACCACCGACGCGCACCAAGTGTACCTCGACATCGAAGACGGCCGATGCGTCCGGGCAATGGCCCTGAGCGCCTCCTACCTGAAAGCCGGCACACAGGAGATTATCCGCCAACCAAAACGAACGGATTTCGAGAAGTAGGCTGCGTCTTCGAAGGGAAAAGTAATGGCTCTATATTCAATGCGACATACGGCTCTTCTTCTTCTGGCACTACTACTTTGCACCTCGACAGCAATGGCAGACATCTTGCAGGCACCTGCTGCCGCGGGCGGACTTACACGATCGCAATCGCGGACGATTGCTCGAAAGGTCCTGCGGGGCTACGGGCCGATGGAAGGCGAGTTTGCCGAGTACGTCGCGGCCGACGGCAATCGCAGTTCGGTCTTGATCATTACCTGTGGCGATGCCGAGCACGCGTCGCTCTGCCTGGGCAAATACCTGAGTGACTTGCACTGCCTGGGCGGCGTGACCGACGGGAAACTGGACGTCGGCGGCGTCGAGTTGCCCGTGGTCGAGGCGGCCGGGCAAGGCCGTATCGTGGCCTGGCGTGCCGGACAACAGGTTGCGATCCTTGCCGCAGCCAAGCGGCGGGATCTGCTTTCACTTCTCGCGGCGATACAGGTAGCCAGCCTCGGCGAGTTCGATTTCACGGGCAGCGAGGTGCCGATGTACCTGGACCGCTACGATCGGTTCGGCTGGCACTTCTACTTCCACCCGTGGACCACGCCGCCAGAAGAGCCCGACTACGACCTGGACGCCAGCTTCCAGTTTCTGGCAAAGCATCGGCTCGGCATGATGATGCCGTTGTCGCTGAACAACCTCGACGGCGCCGAGGGCGTGATCGAATATGCGAATCTGGCTTGGGCGATCGAACGGGGGCGGCAGTTGTCGATCCCCACGTTCCTCCAGGCGTGGGCGATCGGTGCGCCGCGGTTGCTGATCAACCGTTTTCCCTACGACACCATGCTGAAGATGCCGCAGTTCGTCGGCAACTTCTACTGCCCGGGCGAGAACGGCGGCGGCTACCCTCCCGAGGTCGCTTGGTCGTCAGAGGATGCCGAGAACGTTTTACTCGACTGGCTGCGACCGATCTATGAACGTTATGCAAGCTATCCGAACATCACCGGTTACGCCGAACCGCACGGCGAGATCGAACACACCACACCGATGGTCTTCACCGACTACGGCCCGGTGGCCGATGCTGCGTATCGGCGGTTCCTGCGTGAGAAGTACAAGACCGGCGTTGGCATGGTGGGCGTGCAGTCGTGACAAGTTGGGGCGATGTGCGTGTGCCCGAGGTCGCCGGTTTCCTGGGTTGGAATACCGATGCCGTCGACGTGGGCGGAAGCTGGCGTTTTGCCTATGACCGCGACCTCTCGGCGGAGCAGATCGCCAAGTGGGCCGATCCGGCGCTTGCCGATGAGGATTGGAGCCGGCTGACCGCACCGGGAGACGACCATCCGCGGTTCCGCAACCAGCAACAGGAACTTCGAGTCCCGGCCGTGTTTCGCCGCGTCTTCTCGCTGAGCGATGCCCGGCGACGCGAGCTATTGGACAAGGGGCAGGGCAAGTGTTATCTGTACGTCTGGTCGTTGGATCGCTCGCGACAGCAGCTCGCCGCCGCGATCAACGGCACGCACGTCGGCGAAGCGACCCATTCGGACCATTCGCCCGCGTGGCATGTGTTCGAGGTCGGCCGAACGCTTCGCAGGGGCGAGAACCTGCTGGCACTGCATCTGCCGTGGTGCGAGTTGGCCTATCGCATCTACCTGTCGCCTACGCGGCCGCGTTGCTATCCCGATCTGGGCCCCGAAGGAAATGCCCGATGGGTCGACTTTCGCGACTGGTGGCAGGGGACGGTCGAGCCGCGTTCTGCTCCCAAGGTGCCGGCGCTGAAAAACGCGATCCCGATGAACGAAGACTGGGCCTTTGCACCGATCAGCAAAACGGAATCGGCGGACGCGAAGCTCGATCCGGCCGTCGACGATGCCGATTGGGCGCGGATTGACCTGGGCATCTGGAATGTCCAAGGTTTTCCCGATGCCACCGGCGGCGTCTTCCGAAAGCGGGTGACGATCCCGGCCGATTGGAGTTCCGGACGAATCTGGGCCTGGTTGGTCGGCAGCGGCGACATGTTGCGACCGCCCTATCGCGTCAAGCTCTATTCGGATGGAAAACTGCGATGGCCCAGCGGCAACAGTCGCTACAGCATGATGTCGATCGACTTGACCGACCAACTTCCGCCGGGCCGGCACCTATTCGCTTGGGAGATGGAAGGGACCGGCAAGTTCGACGGGGTGGTTGGCGACATGTGGCTCGAATACGTGCCGGATCCCGTCTTCACCCAGTCGGCGGCCGGTCAGTGGAGCACGGGCATCACCCTTCCCGGTCAGGCCACGCTGACCGGTGCCAAGCGAACCTTCAGGCTGGATCCGCGTGCCAAGGACTACCTCGTTCAATTCTACATCGACGGCAAACCCGACCGACGACACCCGCTCTATGGCCTCGA
>JAZFUB010000067.1:0-5345 GCA_036447015.1 Thermoguttaceae bacterium
TTCGTATTGCCGACGGTGCCTGTCCCCTTTTTCGGGCGGTGACACCGGGGCCCCGTGGCAAAAGGGGACAGGCACCGAGCCGGGGAAGTTTTTTGCGGGTTTGGCATCTATTGTGGCTCGGAGCCAGTCCCCATTTTCCACTCCGTGTTTACAGTGCCAACCGGGCCGCCACGCGAATCGCTTCGATCATGCTGCCGGTCTCGGCGTGCTGTTGCCAGGCGATATCGAAAGCCGTGCCGTGGGCCACGCTGGTGCGGATGATCGGCAGCCCGAGCGTGACGTTCACTACCTGATGCATCCCCAGCAGTTTCATCGCAATATGGCCTTGGTCGTGATACATGGCTACCACCGCGTCGTAGCGTCCGTCGCGTGCGTGGACCATCAGGGTATCGGCCGGCAGGGGACCTTCCAACTGAAGCCCTTCGGCCAATCCCCGCTCGACGGCCGGGCGGATAATCGTCTGCTCCTCATCGCCGAACAGCCCGCCCTCGCCACCGTGCGGGTTCAAGGCACAAACGCCGATTCGCGGCCGCGTGTTCATCAGCCGGGCCATGAACCGATCGGCCAATCGTGCCTTGATCAGAATGGCCTCTTCGGTCATTTCCTCGAAGACCTTCCTCATTGAGGTATGCAAGGTGACGTGGACCACGGCCAGCCCGGCCGACTCCGACGTTTCATCCTCGGGTCCCAGATAGAGCATCATGGCGAAGTGGTCGGTCTTGCAGATATGGGCCAACAGTTCGGTGTGGCCCGGATAATCGAAACCGGCCCGATTCAAGGCCTCTTTGTGCAGCGGGGCCGTGGTGACGGCATCGACGCGGCCGGCCATGGCCAACTCGGCCGCCACGACGACCGCGTCATAGGCCGCGCGACCGGCCCGGGCATCGAGCGTTCGCGGCGGCACGTCGAGCACGTCGTCCGAACCGCTTCGCAGACAGGGAATCACGCCCGGGTCGGGATGGGCCTGCTCGGGCGATTCGATCTCGACGACCTGCAGGCTCATCTTCCAGAAATCGATGGCCCGACGGAGGATTTCCGGATGTCCGACGACCAACGGCCGGCACCAGTCGTGTACGCTCGTCTCGGACCATGCACCGACGATGATCTCCGGCCCGACGCCCGAAGGGTCGCCCATGGTCAGCGCGATGCGTGGTTTCGGATCGTTCATCGATGCTCGTGCCCGTGTTCGTTCGTTTCGATCGCCGGGCCGTATTGATGGCCGTGGTTGCCCGATTCGATGGTGCTGATTCCCCAGGCTACGGAGAGGCCCAGCAGCAACGCAGCAGAGAGCATGACGCGGTCGTGACGATGGAACTGCAGCTCGGGCAAGAGGTCGCTCATCGCCACGCAGAGAAACGTTCCCGCCGAGAATGCCAATGCACAGCCGAGCGCCTGGCTACCGCCTTCGACATGCCCGAAACCGAGATAAAACAACAGCACGCCCAGCGGAATCATCAGGGCGAACACACCGTTGACGACATGCTTCGCCGAGGTGGACCAACCTCCGACCGACATCAGCGTGGTTATCGTCAGTGAGTCGAACGGTTTGTGGAGGAAAATGACCAGGAACGTCCCCAACCCGGCCGCAACCGGCACCGGTTCCAAGCCCGATTCTGCTTTGACGCTCGCCGCCAAGGCCACCCCGGCGATGACCGTGTGCAACGTCAGCCCGATCGCAGCGCCTCCCCAGGTGAGTTCGTGCGTCTCCTCGCCATGAGAAGCGTGATGTTCGTGATCATCCTGAGGCACCTCGTGATGGTGGAAACAGAAGAACCGTTCGACGAAAAACATGAGCAGGAAGCCGACCAGCAACCAGAGGAAGATCAAATCGATCGAGCCGGGGGCTTCCAGCAGGGCGTGGGGCAGCAGATGCAGCACGCCGATCCCCAACATGACACCCGCCACCAGGCTGACGGCCACCTGCATCCGCCGATGCGAAAGCTGGATGAAGATGGGGGCCAGCCCCCCGGCCAAGGAGGCCAGCAGGATGAGCACGCAATAAAGAAGCAGAAGAGTCCAGGGCATGGGCGTTCGTTCTCGATCGAGGCTCCTTTTCAATGACTATGCCTATTGTACGCACTGGCGGCACCTTGGCTACCAGCCCCCAGCCCGTTTAGCAGTCGCCGGTACGGCGACTTGACGCTTCATCGCACTTTCGGCCAAGTCGCCGTACCGGCGACAGCTAAACGGAGAAGCGACGGTTGCCAGGAAGTCGCGTGGAGTTTATCGTAGGGGCCGAACGCGCCGGGCAAGCCCGGCCGCTAAACGCCCAACCGTAAAACTGTCCGGGAGCCCAACCGATATGCTTGCCTGCATTCAACGCGTCAGCCGGGCCCAAGTGACCGTGGCCGGCGACGTCTGCGGCCGGATCGACGCCGGCATGCTGGTCCTCTTGGGCGTGGCCGACGACGACACCGAAGCCGACGCTCGACAGTTGGCCCGGAAGGTCGCCGGGCTGCGAATCTTCGAAGATGCCGAAGGAAAAATGAACCTTTCGCTCGGCGACGTCGGCGGGGCGATGCTGGTCGTCAGTCAGTTCACGCTGTTGGGCGACTGCCGCAAGGGGCGTCGTCCCAGTTTCGTCGCGGCCGCACCGCCCGAGTTGGCCGAGCGGCTCTACGAAACGTTCGTCGCGACCGTTGCCGAAGAGGGAATCGCGGTGGCCACCGGTCGGTTTCGACAACACATGCAGGTCGAGCTTGTCAACGACGGCCCGGTGACGTTGCTGGTCGAGAGCAAGTAGTGGAGTCACCGAATGACCCGGTCGATCACCTTGGCCGCGGTTTCCTGAATCGGCGGCCGGATCTGGTCTTGATAGTGGCGCTCCATCCAGCCGGGCTCCTTCAAGACGAGATACGTCAGCACGACCAGTTTCGCCAATGTGGAGATATTGGGCCACCACTTCGTGCCGAACAGTTTCACCGCACTGCCGAACGATTGCTTCAGACGCAAACGGCCCCGGTGCCACTCGATGCTGTAAAGTTCGTCCAGAATCAGGTGCGACAGATAGCCCAGCAGAACGCCGCCCGCCTTGTAGGCTCGGATCTGCACATCTGCGCCCGAGGCAACCAGAAACGCGAACTCGCCGGCAATGATCGCGGCGGGCAGGCTGTGAAACATCCCACGATGGACCGTGTACTTTCGTAACAGACTCCCCACGACGAAGCGAATCACCAGATAGATAGCCGCCCCGGCCAGCACGATCGACTCCGGCGACATGCCGAACTGTCGGAACCGGTCGATCATCATCATCGGTACGACGGCCGCCGCAAAGGCCATGCTCTCGCGCAACGGTTTGCCCGCATTGCTGTCGACGTCGGGTAGCATGCCGGAAACGCTACAGAGCCCGCCCGCCAAAATGCACGTCGGGATCGGCACGTCATAGAGCAGATGGGCCGAAACACCGTAGCCCGCACCCATGAGCGTGCTGAACGTAAGATGAGTTTGGAAGTTTGCCATGACGGTCCGCGTTTGGAGTTGATGTCGGCTGGGCGTCAAACGAAAGGAACTTGTATCAGAAAACGACATGACGGGCCAAGAGCAGAACGGCAAGCAAGGCAGTTTTCCAAGTTACCGCAAGCTACCCATTCTACTGCTCTTCGCGTCGGCCATCGTTGCAGCTATACTTACCTTGAGATTGACTCCGCTGACGCTCCCTTCCAGAGGCGGCGATGGAAGATTTTCCGCTGAAACCGTACGATGCCCTGATGCTGGTTGTTCTGATTTCCTGTACCGTTTTCGGTGCTTGGAAGGGAGTGGCCTGGCAGATCGCTGCGCTGGCGTCGCTGGTGGTTAGCGGAGTTGTGGCCATCAACTTCAGTGGTCCTCTGACCCCCTACTTCGGCGACCAGGCACCTTGGAACCGATGTCTTGCGATGCTGGTGCTCTACCTGATCACCGGTGTAGCGATTTGGCTGCTTTTTCGGGTTGTGGCGAGCTTCATCGATCGGGTTCGCCTCAAAGAGTTCGACCGCCAGATCGGCGCGATCTTCGGGGCGGCCAAGGGTCTGATGTGGTGCCTGCTCATCACCTTCTTCTCGGTCACCCTTTCGGAGCCGTTGAGTGAGATCGTGCTGGACACGCGCTCGGGCGAATACGCGACTCGATTGATCCACTTCGGCTCTCCGCTGCTGACGGTCGAAGTTCACGAGAAGCTGAGCAAGTACATCGAACAGTTCCACGAGAAGGCCCATCCCGACACGCCGTTGCCCGAGGCGCCCGGCGCCAGCGAAGAACGTTCCGGCGAGTCGCTGTTTCGGTAAAAGACCTTGTTTTCAGGTGTTTTCGGCGACTGCCGACCGAACATAAGAAACATTATCGGACGTTGCAGGGCGTGTTCAAACATGGATCGTTAGCCGTCGGGCTTGCCCGACGTTGGGCCGGAAGCATCGCTGGCCTAGTTCGCCAGAGAATCGACCGTCGTGTCGGCCGTTGATGAGTCGGCAGCCGGTTGTCCGCTCTCTTGGCCGAGAGTTTCCTGCGATGGATCGGCATCGGCCGATTCGAGAAAAGCTCCCATCCGGCGGAACTTCTCGTAGCGTTGTTGCAGGAGTTGGTCCGTTGGCTGGCCGACCAGTTCTCGCAGACAACTTCTCAGATAGAGTTTCAACTTGCCGGCCATGCGGTGGTGATCGCGATGGGCACCGCCGAGCGGTTCGGAGATCACCTCGTCAATCACTTCCAACTTCATCAGGTCCTTCGACGTGAGTTTCAGGGCCTCGGCAGCCTTCTCCTTGAACGTGTGGCTTTTCCAGAGAATGCCCGCACAACCCTCGGGACTGATGACCGAGTAGTAGGCATGCTCGAGCATGGCGACGCGATCTCCGACACCGATCCCCAGCGCACCGCCGGATCCGCCTTCTCCGATGACCACGCAGATGATCGGCGTGGGCAGCCGCGACATTTCGAACATCGAATTGGCGATCACCTGGGCCTGGCCCCGTTCCTCGGCGCCGATGCCCGGATGGGCACCGCCGGTGTCGATCAGGCAGATCACGGGCATACCGAACTTGGCCGCCAGTCGCATCTTGCCGATCGCCTTGCGATAGCCTTCCGGATGGGCGAACCCATGGTTGCAGGCCATGCGCTCCTTGGTTGTTCGACCCTTCTGGTGCCCCACGACCATGACTCGAAAGGTATCGAGCTTGGCCCAACCGGTCCGAATCGCACGGTCATCGCCGAAAAACTTGTCGCCGTGTAGTTCGACGAACTCGTCGAAGACCAGTTCGAGGTAATCGGTGGTCATCGGCCTTTCGCTGTGCCGGGCAACCTGGACCGTCTCCCACGGTTTCAGATTGCCGAAGATTTCCTTCTTCTTTGCCGTCAACTCGCGTCGAAGCCGGCGG
>JAZFUB010000068.1:0-11038 GCA_036447015.1 Thermoguttaceae bacterium
TCACATATGCCGGATCACGATCCGGCCTACTCGGCTGCCCAGCATGTGACTTTTCCGTCTTCGGTCGAGACATACAGTTTGCCGTGGGCGGCGATCAGGCCGTCGAAGACGGGCGGGGAGCTTAACTCGTACTCGGCCAGCTTTTCGCCGTCTTTGGACGACAGGGCCCAGAGTCGGGCTCCGGCTCGGCCTTCGAAGGCGGCCATCGGATCTTCCGGATCGATCGTGTCGGGCGGGCCGGCGACGAACAGTGCGCTCTTTGTGGCGACCATTGCACGGACGCGGACCGGGATCCACTTGTGCCATACGGGCGGGCGTTGGCGGGTGAACCCGATCCCTTTCGGCACGCCCCGCGTGTAGTCGGGGATGACCGGCTCGTTGTCGTTGTCGTCGGCCAGGAGCAGGTAGCCGGCCTGACCCGGCGTGAATAGCGGGCTTTGCAGATTTCGGCGGGGAAAGGCCTGCAGCGCGTAGGTCTTTTCGTCGTCGACCGACAGGAGTTGGCCCGTCTTGGCGGCCCAGTTCGCGATATGGAAGCCGGGCCACGTCTCCGAGTACATCCAGAACGTGCGGTTGTACCACGAGTCGTCGAGGAAACTGCCGGTGGCAAACACATGGCGACCCATCGTCCTTTCGCCCAGGTTGCTGGCGCCGTATTTCTCACGGTGCTGCTTGGCCATCTCGGGCCATTGGTTAAGCTGCCACTCTCGCTGCCTCTTCTCGTCCGGGATCTGGGTCTTCATGTCTTGCACGTACGGTTGGTCGATCAGTTGTTCCAGCGTCATCGCGGGGGAACTCTTTTGCGGATCGAGCAGGGCATAAGGCACGTCCTGTTGCTTGAGCGCCCCGTCGAGCTTGTACTGGCCCAGGTAGATCGACCCGCCTTCGCTGACGAGAATGTCGGAAAACGCGCCTTCCATGTGATAGCCGGGAATGAACGGCTTGTTCACTGCGTCGATTCTCGTTCTCGCCCAGCTATCGAGCCGCGTTTGGTGAAGCACCTTGCCGCTGGCGGGCTCCAGGCCGAAGACGAGGATGCCGTCGTCGAGATTGGTCGATCGGCCGGCCGTCACATAGGCAATGCCCTTTTCGACGAGCACGCTTCCATGCACGCGCCAGGGCGATTCCAGTTGACCGAATGCCATGATCCGTCGATCGGTCGTGGCGGCGCGGAATCGCCAGGCGAGTTGCCCGTCGCGTGCGCTGAGGCAATAGACATAGCCGCCGGCCGTGCCGAAGAGGATCCGTCCGCCGTCGACCGTCGGCGGAGAATCGATACGACCGTCGGCCGTGTATTGCCATCGGAGCTTGCCCGATCGCTCGTCGATCGCATGAACCGTATGTGCATCTTTCGAGGCCACATAGAGGCTTCCGCCGGCAACGATCGGCTGAGTGAGGCGGCCTCCGAGCTCGATCTGCCAACTCGGCTTCAGTTTCGCGGAAACCGTCGTACGGCTTCCTCCGCTGCGCCGCGCATCGTGCCGGTAGGTTGGCCAGCTATCGGTCGTCGGACCGCTGGAATCAGCAGACGTTTTCCCGTAGGCCGGACCACGCTCCAGTCGGTCGGGCATCCGACGCTTCGTGGCGTCGGTTGCTTCCGCACCGACATATGCGTTGAATCCCGTCACCTTGACGCCCGTGTAGCAGAAACACGGGTTCGGCGGAACGTAGAGCATTCCATTGCACGGCAAGACGCCGTAGGTACACGGCCCGCGTGTCCAGTCGTTCTGCGTATGCTCGTCGCCGAACAGGTCGACGAACTCGACACCCCGGTTCGGCGCGATGTAGAACCGCTCGGTCCCCTTGCCCGGATAGCAGCGAGCATGATGGCCCCATGTCATGACATCCGCGGGCTGGATTTCCGTCTCGACGTTGCCGGTGGCCAAATCGCGAACGACGACACGCTGCCCGGCCGGCTGATAGATCCGATCGTTGGCGACAAACGCTCCGCCGCGTCCGCCTGGCCCTTTCGCTTCCCAGCGGACGTCGCCGGTTTTCGCGTTACGAACCTTGATCGCGCCGCGACCGATGGTCAACAAGGAGTTTTCATGGACGACCAGTTGCGAGAGCGTCGGCTCTTCGTCCGCCCGCCAGATCGTCTTGCCGTCGCGCAGTTGCAGGCACGACAGGGTCTCTTCGACAACGCAGAAGACACGATTCTCCGATGCCGCAAACATCTGGGGTCGAACCTTCTCGTCGATCGTCCAGAGTTGTTCGCCGGTTGCTGTGTCAACAGCGACGATCTGGCTTGCCGCTGTTCTGACCATGAGAACGCCATCGAGATATCGCATTTCCTGGGCATTCGACGTCCCGTCGAAGGTCGCGAGAATCTTGCCGGTCGCCGCGTCGATGGCCGACACGGGATCCGAATGGCCGAGGGTCATGAAAACTCGATCATCGCCCGCGACGAGACGGTAGGGAATCGAACGGGGCGTGCTCCTCAGCGCTTTCGCTCCCCACGTACGGGCATCCCAGTTTTCCAGCGGACGCTTCCACAACAGCATGCCGTTGAACGCGTCGCGGGCGATCAGTGTCCAACGCTCGGGAATCGGTGCATCCGTGATCGACGTGAGCCCCTCGTCGAAGATGTAGTAGATCCGACCGTCGGCCGACACCATGGCGGTCATGCTCGAAAGGAACTCGTGACTGCGTGTCCACAGAGGTTTACAAATCCATTTGAGTCTGCGCGGGGTGTCGACCTGTGTGTCCATCGCCACGGGGTTGTTATCCGGACCGTGCAGATGATGAGACCACTGGTCGATCGAGTCGGGCCAAGGTTTGACCAGTTTTCGGCCATCGATCATGGCAACGCCGCCGGGCACGAGCGCCCGTAGGATTTCGTCGACAGGAACGTCGGTCGGTCCCGGCGACAGGATTGCATTGACGAGATCATCCGCATAGGGCAGATGCCGCCCGTCGAATCGATCGACCGAGATCGGCCCGTATTGTCCCGAAGCAAGCAGGTTCTTGCGAGCCGCTTGGACGTTTGCCGCATCGACATCGAGCCCCTGGACGAGATACGCCTCATTGACTCGCAACGGGGCCGTCTCCTCTCCATCGCCACAGCCGAGATGAACGACCAGCCCACCTTGAACGCCTGACGCATCGAGCAGTTGTTCGACAGCATCGGCGTTGCACATTGCCGGTGCAAGGATCACGCCGAGCAGCAAGGCAGAAATAAGTTGTTTTCTCATGACGTCACTCCATCATCAAAAGGTTAGACTTTGTAGGTCAGGCTGTGCCTGACACGAGAACATCCCATCGCTGCTACGTCGTCAGGCACAGCCTGACCTACGGAGGAAAACGTGGAAATCTCGGAAAGGGCACCGGTGTTCCCGTCTTCTTATCGATCGGCAGTTGGGCCTCGACCGACCGCATTCGCTCGACGAGCAGGGCGGCCAATCGGGCGGCAACCTCGGGCTGTGTCTTCACCAGGTCTTCAGTCTCCGACAAATCGGCTTCGAGGTCGTATAGCTCCCAACGCCGGTCGCTGTAGAAGTAGTATAGTTTGTGGCGACCGGCACGCACACTGCTGTGCGGTTCGATGCCGTCGCCCTTGCCGATGTCGCCGTACCATTGATGCGGATAGTGCCAGAACAGGGGACGATCGGCCGCCGGGCCGTCCGACTGGCGACCGCTTCGAAGCAACGCCGCGAGACTCTGCCCGTCGGTGTCCAGCGAGTCGATTTCGCTGGTCGGCATGCCGGCCAGTTCGAGAACCGTGTCGAACACATCCATCGTGATCACGGGATTGCTCACACGCTTTGCGGCGGGGAAATGTCCGGGCCACCAGCCGATCATCGGTGTCCGCGTTCCGCCCTCATAGGCACACCCCTTGCCCGCTCGCAACGGCGTGTTGTGGCGGTCGAGCACGAAACGCCCGCCGGTCGTGGCTCGCGAATGATTCGACAGGCCCCCGTTGTCCGACAGGAAAAGAATCACCGTGTTTTCAAGCACCCCCTGTTGTTGCAAATTGGCCAGCACGGCCCCCAGGCTCGCGTCCATCGACTCGATCAACGAGGCGTAGCGCGCTTCCGCGTCGGGCAAACCGGCCGTTCGGTAACGGTCCACATAAGGCGGAATCGCTTGGATCGGTGCGTGGATCGCGTAATGCGCCAGGTGCAGAAAGAAGGGCTTGCCCTGCTCTACGGCCCGATTGACGGCCTTGTTGGCTTCGCGAGTGATGGCGTCGTTGAGATTGATTTCGGTGCCCTGATAGGCTTCCAATCCCGGATGGTTTTGCAGCCACTTGGGGTTCGGATGATAACCGGCCGGCGAGCCATGGCGGCTCCCGGCGATGTTGACTTCGAAGCCCAAGTTCGTCGGATCGGCACCCTTCGAGTTGGCCGCCCCCAGGTGCGCCTTGCCCGAGTGAATGGTCACGTAGCCCAACTCGGCCAACAAGGCGGGCAACTTCGGGAAACCGTCTTCCGGCTGCAACCCGGCCATCCGCCAGTCCGTCGGGCAGGTCATCAGGCGGTTGCCGTCCATCTTCTTCAGCCCCGAAGTCCAATTCGTGATCCGCGTGCGAGCCGGACTCCGGCCCGTCATCAGCGAAGTGCGGGTCGGCGAGCAGACGCAGCAGGCGGCATAGGCGTCGGTAAACAGCACACCCTCGCGTGCCAACCGTTCCATGTTCGGCGTGCGGTAGGTCTTGTTCCACTCGGTCGTCGTCGGCCCGAAGGCGACCGACGTGTCCTGCCAGCCCATGTCGTCGACCAGGAACACAACGATGTTGGGCCGCTGGGCCGGTACGTCGGCCGCGAGCAGAGAGCCGGGCGAGTTCGACAGAACCAGGGCGATACATACGGCCGACAGCACGTTGATGGTCGAACGGCGAACGTTCATTGTTGCGATTCCTCTTGTTGCACTTGTTTCTCGTCGGATTCCAGGATGTACGATCGGCCGGCCGCTCAAAACGCTTGAAGATCTCGCAACGGTCGCAAGACCTCCATGGCAAGGTACCAGACCAGCCAGCACAGCAGCACGGTGACCACCACGAGAACAACCGTCAGCGTGACCTTCCACGCCCTCGAGAAGCGACGGCTCCGCCAGAGCATGGGCAGCGCCAAGGGGCCGAGCAGAGCGAATAGGGACACCAGCACGACCGCCGGGCTTTCCGACCATCCCGGCCGAAGACCGCCTTGCGACGGCCCGGCACCAGACCGGACGGTGCCTCTCGTGCCGAGAATCTCCGTTGGACCACTTTCCGTCACCGCACCACATTGGCGACAGAAGTTGTCGCCCACGTCGAGCACCGTGTAACACTGAGTGCAGACGATCTTCTTGATTTCCCGAGCGATAGACATGGCGGTAAAGGGATGCGGTCGCAGAGAGTAAGTGGAAGGAAAGACTTTCCCCATGAATATACGCTATTTGCAGGGTCGACCGAAAGCGTCTCGGAAGAACACGTAGGGTGGGCACCGCCCACCAAAACTCGCTGACCGTTCCCCTTGGTATTTGGTGGGCGGTGCCCACCCTACGTGTTCAACGGACTGCCACATCTCTCTGCAATCATGTTACAGACGCCATTTGCCCGCACATGAGGGACAACCTGCTTCGCTGCAACGTCTTTTGGGGGGTACGTTTCGCATTGTGTCAGGTCTAATGGGGGGAACGCGCGAGGAAACGACCGGATTTACACCCTATTTTACTCATCTTTCCTGAAGAAACGCCTTGAGAGTCTTGACGGCGAGCGGCCGGGTGTGAGAAAATAACGGTCAGAAAGAATAGTCGGAGGTCGCCTGACGAGGCCTGCAATTTGCCTAGGCTGGCTATTCACCCACCTACCGGTTCGAAAGGGCTTCCGGACGGCCATCGTGCCAGCCTGCTTCCGGCGGCCGCTTTGAACTCCCACCCCAAAGCACCAAGTTGATGCCGCACGGTAGCACCTTTTGGAACAGAGGAATCCACCTGCGAAGCAGTGGCAACGTCGGCCCATCGGGCAGGCGGCCGACTCGCGGGGGGCCGGCATGCGTACCGGTTACAGATTGGCCGGACGATGCCATCGGTGCAGACCGAAGGAGGACACGATGAAACTCAGCAAGACGGCTTCGTTCGAGGAACTCCAAGTTGTCAGTCGTTTCGAGAGCCTGCGTAAGATTCTCAAGTTGGACCAGTACGCCGACCACCTGGACAAGCCGCTGGCGTTTTGGGCGCTGCCGGCCGACCGCCGGTTGCCGCTGGCCTTCTTGGGCCGAAAACTGGGCGATCTGCTCGAAACGCCGTTCAGTGAGCTTTCCGGCACGCCGGGCATCGGACAGAAGAAGATCGACTCGTTCGTGAAGCTCCTGTCGCGTGTGGCCAATACCGATCCGTCGGAATTGCCCGTCGAGTTGGACGCAGTCTCGGGCAGCGATTCCAACGGCGGCGATTCTAACGGCGGCGACTCCAACAGCAGCCGTAGCGGCGGCTCCAACGGACCGTCCGGCAATGGAAATGGTTTTTCGCCGGATTCCGTCTCGGAGATTCTTTGGGGCCGATGGTGCGCCACGGTCGTCAAGCAAGGACTCGAAAACGAAACCTTGGGACGATTCGCGCCCAGTCTGAAGAACATGACCCGGGTGATCTGGAACAAGCCGCTGGGCGACTACGTCAACTACTCGCTGGAAGAAATCCGCACGATGAAGACGCACGGCGAAAAGCGCGTCAACGCGATCCTCAACGTCTTCTACAGCGCACACACGCTGGCGGCCAACATGGGAATGCAGGATCACCTGATCGTGCGCATCGTCCCCAGACTGATCGACCGGGTCGAGCAGTGGATCGGCAACGTTCTGCAACAGCCGGGTATGCCGAGCGAAGCGGAGATTCTCGACAACTTCGTCGGTCCCTTGCTCGATCAGGTTCGCATCGACGCGACGCGGCAGATCGCCAGCCTGGCCGAAAGCCGACTGGGGACCTCCGGTCCGCCGACGAGCGTTCGCCACGCCGCCCGAACCATGGGTCTGACCCGCGCTCGCGTCTATCAACTGCTCAACGAAATCAACGACATCATGAATGTCCGTTGGCCCGACGGGCGCCACCAGGTGTATGAACTGCAAGACAAGATTCGAACCGAAGCGGCACAGATCCCCAATGCACCGGATCTCAGGCAGTTTCTCGCCGCAGTCGAGTTGTTCTATCCGGGATGCCGGCGCGGCGCCGCCGGTCCATTGGAACAGGCTCCCGCGCCGCTTCAGCCAAGCCAGATGGTCCACGATCTGGAAGCGACCGTCTAACAAAGCACTAAGCTGCCGAGGACCGTTCGGTTTGCGCAGCGAAGTGTGGCGGCGTAAGGTTCGCCGAGGTCGTCAGAACCGACTCGGGTATCTCGCGCCAATCAGGCCGCACGAGTGCGGTCAGCATGCCCAGCAATCGCCCGACCAATCGAAATGCCACGGTTGGACGGACGACGCACTGAAGGCATTCGGCCAAGACGATCAGTGCGTGGCTTGCCACGGAGCCAAGCCGCCCTCTGCGCGGCAGCCAGCGCCAGAAGAGCCGCTCGATCTGCCGACCTCGCTGCAAGGGGCTCATGCTCACCGTCGGTGCTTGTCCGACGTACGTTAGACACCGAGGCTCGATCGCGCAGCCAAGGCCCGCCCGGCGCATGGCCAGGGTCATGTCGAGGGTGCTCAGAAGATCGCCCGCCTCTGCATCGAACAGCCCGAACCTTCGCAACACGGCTTTGCGATAGAAACCGGCCGAAATGTCGGGGCCGTACGCAGCGGGGTCTCGCAGGACGGGGTCTCGCAGGACGGGGCAGCGGCGCAGCGCATCCTCCGGCGACAGTCCGCGTCCGATGCTTCGTACGATCCCCGCCCACCGATAGGTGACGCCCGCGGCCACCACGCGCGGCGGATTCTGTCCGTCAAGCACCAGTGGGGCAACGGCGGCCACCACCGGGTCGTCGAAACGCGCCAACGCGATATCCGCCCAGCCCGGACCGACTTTCACGCCGCAGAGCAACGGATGCACGACCGGGGCCCGACTCGCACAGATCCCTGCGTTGATGCAACCGATTAGACCGATCCCGCGACCCGCCCGCACAAAGTCGACCTCCCCGGCCAGACCATACGGGTCGTCGTAGTTGCCGCTGATGACAACCACGATCTGGCAGTCCTTGGGTCGATTCTCCAGGACCGAGAGGAGAGTCTCCTCCAGGCCTTTCAGATCGCCTGGAACCGGTATGATGATGGAAAGCCGGGGCACGGGAAGTCTCTCTGCGGGTTTCAGTCGCAAGAGCCGGATGCGTTGGGTGCTTGTCGATTATGTCGGTTCGGCCGGAAAAGGAAGTTGATTCTAACAGCGTCGATTCCCCGGTTTACCAAAACCCTGCCAGATTAAACTTCCTAGACTACGCATTGCCCCTTATTTCAAGCGAGTGGCTGTCCAGCGCAGCGCCTTTGGCATAGCGGAAAGCGTAGAGGCGGAAGAAACGGGTTTGGCCTGGGGCAATCCGCCTTCCGATTTCGACAAGGCTACGTATGCTGATCCGCGTCCTGCTGGCCGTTGCCTTCTCGATCGAACAGGACGATGCCGACGAGCGTTAGGGCGACTCCGACGGCCAGCCATGGCGTGAGCGGTTCGTTGAACATGGTCATGCCGGCTATGGCGGCCATCGCGACTTGCGAGGCGTTGAGCATGTTGGCGTGGACGGCCGTGGTCAGTTCCAGGCCCTTGGCGATGGCGATGAAGGCGATCAGAT
The DNA here is from genome assembly GCA_036447015.1 of Thermoguttaceae bacterium. Lineage (GTDB taxonomy): Bacteria > Planctomycetota > Planctomycetia > Pirellulales > Thermoguttaceae > JAZFUB01. The sequence continues at coordinate 8,690 of JAZFUB010000068.1, forward strand.
TCAGGATGCCTGCCGCCAGCATCCACCAGACTTGCTCGGCCGGCGTGTTGAGCAACTCTTGCACGCCGAACCGATAAACGCACAACGGGCCGAGTGTGACGATGGCCATCGACGTAGTGACCAGTAGGATGGCACTCTTCGGTGTGTCGCCGGTGACCGTGTGGCGAATGGTGATGGTCAGGACCGAGTAAATGGCGCCGGCCACGCAGGCGGTCCCCACGCCCATCGCCACCAGCGTCGAGTCGGCCAGCGAGATCGACTTGCCCGCCGCGCCGGCCGCGACCCCCAGCAAGGCCAGTGACCCGAGCAGCAAGCCGATGGCGAACACCGACCGTCGCGAGAGCCGTTCGCCGAGAACAGAGAACTCGAGAACTGCCGTGGCTGTGAGCATGGCTCCGAAGATCGTCGGTACGGTGACGGCTAGGCCCACGACGCCGAACGCCCATTGCATGCCCGGATTGGCTATCGTCTGAACCGCCAATCCGACGGCCATCAAGACGCCGAGCACGCGCATCGAGGGCCAGGCCGGTCGGTACCAGAGGATCCAAGCCCCCGCGGCGACGACCGTGACCAGTTCCTTGTTGAAGACAGCCCAAAACGTGTCGCAGTGCAACTCGGTCAGTTGGCGCATACAGATATTCGCACCGGTGTAACCCAGGGCGGAAATGGCACAGTAGACCGTGCCCGCGGCGGTGGGGCTCAGTCGTAGCGGGCCGATGCGGTGTTGGGCTCGTTGATCATTCACGCGAACCATTGTAAACGGCCGATCGCGCCAGCGACAGCCCAACGGCGCCGGCCCCCGCTTGCGAGACGAGGAGCGATGGAGAATAATGGAATGCATCCCAACCGTGTTTAGCGGCCGGGCGTGCCCGGCGCGTTTTGAACTGCTCTCGTCGGCAAAAACACGCCGGGCAAGCCCGGCCGCTAAACGACGATTCCGTGCCATACTGTTGGAAAACCTTTCGAGCTGGAATCCATGAATTCCCGCCAGCGCGTCCTCGCTGCCTTTGCCCATGAAGAGCCCGACCGGGTGCCTTCCTGGTGCGGCGCGTCGGAAGAGTTTTGGGCCAAGGCGAAACGGGAGTTGGGACTCGGCGACGAAGAACTTCGCGTCCGATTCGGCGACGATTTTCGTCGAGTGTGCGCTCGCTATGCCGGCCCGAGCGTCGGGTTGCCGCCCGGTGCGAAGTCTCGCACCGTGTTCGGCGTCGATCGCGAAGGAATCGGATACGGCCAGCCCATGTCGCACCCACTGGCCGACGCGACCATCGATGGCGTGTCGCAGTATGCCTGGCCCGATCCGGCGTGGATCGACGTCTCGGGTATCCGTAGCGAGGCGGAAGCGTATGGGGGCCAATATGCGATCCTCGGCGGCGATTGGTCGGCTTTCTGGCACGACCTGATCGATCTGCTGGGCATGGAGAACATGTACCTGAAGATGTACGACGACCCGGCGCTGATCGATACGATTCTCGGGCACATGGTCGACTACTATGCCGCGGTCAGTCGTCGCATCTTCGACGCGGCGGCCGACGCGATCGACGTCTTCTTCATCGGCAACGATTTTGGCAGTCAGCGAGGCCCATTGCTCGGCGAGGAGATGTTCCGCCGCTTCATGTTGCCGCACTTGCAGCGGCTGGTCGACCTGGGGCACGAGTACGGGCTGAAGGTGATGATGCACTGTTGCGGAGGATTTGCCGAGTTGATCCCTTCGATGATCGAGATCCGACTCGACGGGCTGCATGCCCTGCAGCCCTGTTGTCGTGGGATGGACCTGCCGCAGTTGAAGGCCCAATTCGGCGACAAGATCTTGCTCAACGGCGCGATCGATTCGCAACACGTGCTGATCGACGGCACGGCGGAGTCGGTTCGCCAGTCGACGCGCGAGGTGCTCGATATCATGAAACCGGGCGGCGGCTTCGTGGCCGGGGCCAGCCACGACACGATCCTCGAAGAAACCCCCCTGGAAAACGTGCTGGCGATGTTCGACGCGATTCGCGAGTTCGGTGGCTATGCGACTAACAGTCAAACACGAACGGCATTGCGTTAAACAAGAGATCCGAAACAACTAGGGATGAGACCCCATGGCCGCACTGACTGTAAACAACCTCACCAAAATCTTTCCCGGCGACGTTCGGGCGGTCGATGACTTCTCGCTCGAGGTGGCCGAGGGTGAACTGCTCGTGCTCGTCGGGCCGTCCGGTTGCGGCAAGACGACCTTGTTGCGGATGATTGCCGGCCTGGAGACGCCCACGGCCGGAAGCATTTCGATCGACGGACACGCGGTCGACCGTCTGCCGCCGAAAGATCGCGATTTGGCCATGGTCTTTCAGCACTACGCGCTCTATC
>JAZFUB010000069.1:0-8539 GCA_036447015.1 Thermoguttaceae bacterium
ATTTGCTCGCGTCAGGCACAGCCTGACCTACAAAACAGAAGCGATTTTGAAAAAATCGGCGGTTTTGACCAACACTTTGCCCGGCCGGCGCATTGTACTTATGGGTAGGAAGCGAAACAATGAACACATTCGAGTTAACGCCGTCGCGAGTCGGCCGGTTCGAGCCTCTGAAGTCGGGTTGCCGTAGTTTGCCGAACGTACGTAGAGAACTGCTGCGAGCGGTTTGGGAAGATGTCGCGCCCGAACTGTCGCGATTGATCCGTGCCATGGGCATTGTGTCGCATCGGTGCGACGACGTGTTGCAGGACGTCTACCTGACCGCCTGGCGCAAACAGCCCGACGCACTGAGTCGGGCCGATCTGCGCCGATGGCTGATGAAGGTGACCGCCAACCGGTGCCATCTCGAACACCGGCGACACGCCCGATGGCACAAGGCGTTGTCGACGTTCGGTCGGCTGATGGGTCGTAGCCAGCGCAACGTTCACCAGAGTAACGGCCGTGCCGCCGGCGACCTGGAGCAACAGGAGTTGGTACGCCGGGCGCTCGATCGGCTCGATCCGTCGCTTCGGTCGGTTCTCGTGTTGCGGTACTTCGCCGAACTCGACTCGAAGGAAATCGGACGGACGTTGGACTTGTCGGATTCAACCGTACGAAGCCGTCTGCGGGTAGCGCGGGCCGAATTGGCTTCTCAACTCAAACGGGCGGGTTACAGCCATGACTGACCAAGCATGTCATTCGATTGCCAATTTGCTGGTACCCTATGCCGACGGGGAACTGCCCGAGTCGGACGTGCAACTCGTGGCAGCCCACTTGGCCGAGTGTGCCGATTGCCGTGACGAACTGCAACGGTTGGAGCGCTCGCTCGAACTGGCCCGGTCGGTCTGGCAGGAGGACGTCGGCCGGGAACCGGTTGCCCGACCGGTCGTGCGTGGGAACAACAACAAAAAACGCAGTGCCCGACCGATGCGGCGGCCCCGATTCGCCACGGTTCGGATGGCGGCCATGATTCTGGTCTTGGCCGTGACCACGAATCTGCTGTTGGCCGGCGGACTCGGATACGGCGAGATCGAGCCTTTCGACATCGTGCGGGTGACCGGCCGGATCACGTTCGACGACGGAACACCGATTCCGGTCACTCGGATCACGGTCATGTTCGAGTCGCAGGTCGACCCGATCGACAAGAAGACGCATCCACGCCCGGGCTTCGCCGAACTCGACGTGAGAGACGGGACGTTTTCCGAGGCGACGACCCATCGGTTCAGCGACGGGCTGATCGTAGGGCCGCATCGGGTCCGGGCATGGAGCTACGACGGCGATTTCAACGAAGTGCCGCTGGCGATCGTCCCCTCCGAGGTCGAGGTCGGCAGCGGCGCGACCAAGTTGGAGTTTATCGTCAGGAAGTAGGGTGTGTCGAGACGCACCACATATGCTTCATGCCGAAGGCATTTCACATCACTCGATCAGAAAACAGTAGACGGCCAACAGGTTGCGGATGTAGAGCCGGTTGCCCACCAGCGCCGGGTGCGACCAGACGTCGCGTTCGGTGTCCGGCACGTCCTTGAACAGATCGACGGTGCCGGTCGTTTCGTAGCCCGCCTTGGTCGCTCTGATTAGGCAGATTTCGCCGATCTGCGTAGTCGCCAGCACGCGGCCGTTGCCGGCGATCAGCGAGGCGTAGTCCATGAAGGGATCGTCGTCGAATTCCCAAAGCGTTTTCAGTCCGTCGTGAAGGTCCAGGCAGACGAGCCGGTTACAGCTTCCGAAGACCAGGCCGTCGATGACCACCGGGCTGGACGTGTCGGGGTTGAGGTCCTCGTTCAGTGCGAGCGGCTTCTCGATAATCTTTCCCTCTTCGTCGAAGGCATAGATCCGCGTGCCGTTGTTTTCGGTCGAGACGAGCAGCTTGCCTTCGAGTTTCCCGTGAAGCACGATCGGCGTGGGCACGTTGAAGTCGCCGTCGTAGTCGGGCACGAGCCGCCATAGCCGGCGTCCCGTCTCGGGATCCCAGCCGCCGAGCGAAACGGCATCGTAGCCGACGATCTGCCGCACGCCGCCCAGTTCGGCCGGGACAAAGGCCGAATAGCCGGGCGGTTCGCCCGGGGTCACCCAGAGCACTTCACCGGTGAGTCGGTCCAAGGCGGCAAGCGAGGCAGTCTTCGCGCCCGGGTTGACGATCAGTTTGTTGCCCATCACCAGCGGCGTGGAGCAGTAGCCCCACATGGGCAGCTTCGCGCGAAAATCGTTGACCAGGTGTATCTTCCAAACGACCTTGCCCGTGTCGAGCCGCACGCAGTGCAAATCGCCGAACGCACCCAACAGGTAGACGACCCCGTCGTGGATCACCGGATTGGCCCGGGGTGAATTCGTGAAGTCCATTTCGCGGGGCGCCGGATAGGTCAGTTTCCAGATCTCGTCGCCCGTGTCGGCGTCGAGGCAGCGGAAGACGTCTTGCTTGCCGTCAAGGCTCTTATCGACGACGACCGCACGCCGCCCGTCGACGGCCAACCCGGCCATACCCGGCCCGGTGAGGATGTGCGACCAGAGCATTTTGCACTCGGCAGGCAACTTCAACGGCACGCGGTCGCTGATCGCATCGCGCCGCGGCCCCCGCCAATCGTTCCATGCGTCGGCCGAGTTGGCCTTGTCGGCGTCGCCTTCGAAGGCGGGCAGCGCGACGAAACCGTGCTTCGATTCCATCGCGGCCAGCAGCTTGGGCGACCGGGCCACACCCAACAGGGCTTCGACAACGTTCTTCGCTTCGGCCGCATCGACCCGATCCGTGGCGAAGACCGTAATGAACGGTACGGGATCCGTACGACCGACGATTCGCAGCGACCCGGGATCGATCGTTCCGCATCCTTCCAGCAGCGGCATGGAGTAGCTGGAGATGACGGCCGCGCCGGCCTCGTTCTCGAAGACGGCCAACGCTGCTGAATTGCACGAGGAACTGCTGGGCACGTCGTCAGGAATCGGCAGATCGAACGCTTCGACGGCCGCAATGGCAGCCGCCCGTTTCTCGTTGGATTCCTCGAGCCCGAAGATGATCTGATAGTCGGCCAGATCGGCGATCGACTTGGCCGGGTCGGCCGTGCGAACGACGAACAGGCCCGTCTGCGTGACCGTGCCGTCGGTACCGGTGAGCATGGCCAGCGTGCGGATCTTCACTTTCGCGGCAGCCGCATCGAAGGCCACGACCGAGTATTTCCCGACGATCAGATCGACGCCGTTGCGCAATCCGACCTGCGGGGCGGCGAGCGCTTCGCTGTAGACGATATCGACCGGGCGCCGCAACTGCGACTGGAGATACGCCTCCAGGGCGTCGTAGTCGCGCTGTGCATAATCGCCCACACAGTCACATGCCAGGTACTTGCACAGGGGGTCCATCACGACGACCCGCAGCGGCGAGGCTGAATCGTCGGTGGGGCCTGCGGCCGGGTCTTCCGTGAGGTCTTCTGCCCAGGCCCCAACGGCCGAACACAGAACAACGGCAATCGACAATCCAAGGGTGCAAACTCTTCGGGCAATGCTCGATGTCATCTTCGATCAGTCCTTCTTCTGTAGCACGCGAATCCTGTTGTGATTGTAGTCCATCACGTAAATGCGATTTCCGTCGGGCGTGGCGGCGATGGCGATGTTGCTGCACGAGGCCGCGTGTGCCCCGCCGTGCACGAATCGATCGGTGTCGACGTAGCCGACCAGCGAGAGCATTTCGCCCTCTTTCGAATAACGTTTGATGCGGCCCAAGCCCGACTCGGCCGTATAGAGAACCCCTTCGCCGTCGAAACAGACGTTCATCGGGTTGCAGCACGCGCCGAAGCCTTCGAGCCCTTCGCGGCTGCGGCTGCCCCATGCGCTGAGTTCTTTCCCCTTGCGATTGTAGCAGACCACGCGATGTGCGGAGTTCTCGGCCAGGTAAACGACCTTCCCGTCGGTGACCAGATCGCACCGCATGCAGCAGCCCCGAATATCCTCGTCCAGCGTCTTCGGGTTCTCCAATTTGCGGTCGAAACGGAACAGCTTCGCCCGGGCAACGGTGCTCCATCCGGTCCCGAAGGTGGCGAAAACGTGGCGCCTAGAGACGGCAATGCCCGAGACCCGCAGAGCGAGCGTCACTTCGCAGACTTTCGCTCGGCGGACGCTCTCCTTCGCGACGGCCGTGTCGGCAGTGCGAGGCACGTCGATCACTTTGAGGACCTTGCCCTCGGCGTCGAGCCTGGCAAGTCGCCCTTCGCCGCCGCAATAGATCGATCCGTCGGCTGCCACGTCGATGGCCTCGGGCGCAAAGGGCAGTTCGATCGTGCGGATCTGCTTGCCGTCGGGCCCGATCACCTTGATCTGCTTCGTGTCGCCGTCGCAAGCTAGAACGTTGCCGTCGTTGTCGATTTGCAGCGAGGTGAGCCGCTCGAACGAGACGTCCAGCGGCTCGATCTCCTCGTGCGAAGCCGTTTCGGCGGCCACGTCGCCCGGTGGATCTTCCGCAACCGCCGAGGCTGCGTGCTGTGCGATCGCCATCGCCGGGATAAGTAGCAGCATGCTGGGGCGTTTCACGTATGCTCTCCTTCGTAGGGTCTGTTGACAAAGTAGGGTGGGCACTGCCCACCAAAACTCGCTTGACGTGTTCCCCTTGGTTCTTGGTGGGCAGTGCCCACCCTACTTTTTCGACCGACCGCCAAACGCAACGGCTAATCCTTTTGCTGCAGGACACGAATGATGTTGTTCTTGTAGTCCATCGCATACACACGTCGGCCGTCGGGTGTGGCCGCGATGGCGACATTACTGCACGAGGAGGCCAGGCCGCCGGCACTGGTGAACCGTGCGACGCCCAGATAGCCGACCAGGCCGAGGTACTTGCCGTCGGTCGTGTAGCGTTTGACTCGTCCGATTCCCGATTCGGCCGTATAGAGCATGCCTTCTGCGTCGAAGGCAAGATTCATCGGGTTGCAGCAACTGCCGAACCCTTCGACCGCGTTTCGGCTTCGCTCACCCCATTTGCTCAACCGCTCGCCCTGACGATCGACGGTCACCACCCGATGCGCCGAGTTCTCGGCCAGATAGAGCACGCCGTCTTTGGACGTAATGTCGCACCGCTGGCAGCATCCCTGCAAACCTTCGATGAGCAATTCGGGCTCTTCCAGTGCCAGGGTGAAGCGAAACAGCTTCGACTTCGAGCCGCGACTCCATCCCGATCCAATGGCCACGAACAGATCGTCGCCCGAGACGGCCAGCCCGGAGACCCGATTCCCCGAAGACCGAGGCCTTCGCCGCGCCGACTCGTCGGGAACTTCCACGTCGGGCACCGTGGCCGTTCGGAGGATCTTGCCCTGCTTGTCGAGCACGGCCAGTTGACCTTGCCCGCCGCAGTAGATTGTGCCATCTGGGCCGACATCGAGCGCCTCGGGACCGAAGTCGAGCGCCATAGTGGCCGTCACGTTGCCGTCCGGGTCGATGACCTTGATCTGCCGGTCGTCGCCGTCGCACGCCAGCAGGTTGCCGGCCGGATCGAGTTGCAACGCCGTCAGCCGCTTGAATTCGATCGAAAGCGGCTCGATTTCCCGATGCGTGGCCGTGTCCTCGGCAACGTCCATCTTCAACAGATCATCCAACAGCCGGTCGATTTCCTCATTTGCCGTGTTGTCGGCTGCGTTATCGTCGGCCGCGTTGACCGGGGAGACGCCGATCACCAACGATCCGACGAGCAGAATCATTCCAAAGAGCTTCATGCCTTTACCTTTTCCTTGTGTCTGAACTTACGGTTCGCTGCGTCATCGTCGTTTAGCGGCCGGGCTTGCCCGGCGCGTTTCGAACTGCGCTGGTCGGCAAAAACACGCCGGGCAAGCCCAAACTCGATTTTCAAAGACGGGACCGGCCCTGTCAAGTGACTTTCTCCCCCCCGCATGGAAGTCGCCAATTCCTGTCGTTTTTCGCTTGCAGGGGTGAAGGCTGCACGGGCGAAGGTCCGGACCTCTTCCTTAAACCGCAAAACCGGCAGAAAGTTCCGCGAAATACGGCCGCAATCGACTCGAAGAAGGCGTCAAGGCCTCAAGGCCGATCTCCTACGGCGAGAATTGACATCCCTGAGATGATTCAGTAACATGGTCGCTATTGTAGTTGTGACGGGTTCCGCCGCCACTTTGCCACCGTCGCGAAAGAGAACATCGCGTCTCGCCCCGCCTTTCTTACGGAGACCTTGCCTTGTCGCTCGACCCAACCAAGCATGCCGATTGGGAAATCGCCCAGGAAGCGGAATCCCGGATGAAAACCTGTTACCAACTTGGCGAAGAGCTGGGCTTGGAAAAGGACGAACTTCTGCCGCACGGCCACCATATCGCCAAGGTGGACTATATCAAGGTGCTCGAACGTTTGGCCGATAAGCCGGACGGCAAGTTCATCGACGTGACGGCCATCACACCCACACCCTTCGGCGAAGGTAAGTCGACCACTACGATGGGACTACTACAGGGGCTGGGCAAGCGGCAGAAGAAGGCGTCGGCCGCCATCCGGCAGCCTTCCGGCGGGCCGACGATGAACATCAAAGGCTCGGCGGCCGGCGGCGGCTTGGCCCAATGCATCCCGTTGACCGAGTTCTCGCTCGGACTGACCGGCGACATCAACGCGGTGATGAACGCCCATAACCTGTGCATGGTCGCCCTGACCGCTCGGATGCAGCACGAAAGGAACTACGGCGACGCACGGCTGGAGAAACTCGGCCTGAAGCGGTTGGACGTCGACCCGACCCGCGTCGAGATGGGCTGGGTCATCGACTATTGTGCCCAGTCGTTGCGCAACATCAATATCGGCCTGGGCGGCAAGATGGACGGCTACATGATGCAGAGCAAGTTCGCCATCGCCGTCTCGTCCGAAGTGATGGCCATCCTGGCGATCTTCAGCGATCTGAAGGATCTGCGCGAGCGGATGGGCAATATCGTCGTCGGGCTCGACAAACGGGGTAACCCGGTAACGACCGAAGATCTCGAAGTGGCCGGGGCGATGACCGCCTGGTTGCGAGAGGCGATCAACCCGAACCTGTTGCAGTCGCTCGAAGGTCAGCCGTGTTTCGTCCACGCCGGCCCGTTCGCCAACATCGCCATCGGGCAGTCGTCGGTCGTGGCCGACAAGATCAGCCTGAAGTTGGCCGACTATCATCTGACCGAGTCGGGCTTCGGTGCCGACATCGGGTTCGAGAAGTTCTGGAACGTGAAGTGCCGCTACAGCGGCAAGGTTCCCAACGTGGCCGTCATCACCACGACGATTCGCGGCCTGAAGCATCACGGTGTGGCCGCCGGTGCGCTGCCTTGTCCCCCGGGCAGGGCGCTGCCGAAGGAATACCTCGAAGAGAACCTGGCCTGGCTCGAAGACGGAACGTGCAATCTGATACACCACATCCGGACCGTCAAGAAGTCGGGCATCAAGCCGGTCGTGGCCATCAACGCGTTTCACACCGACACCCCGGCCGAGACCGAGTTGCTCTGCAAGATGGTCGAAGCGGCCGGTGCCCGAGTGGCCGTCTCGAAGCATTGGCAATACGGCGGCGACGGGGCGCTCGAACTGGCCGACGCGGTGATCGACGCCTGCGAGGAAAAGGTCGATTTCAAGTATCTCTACGAGCTGGAGACGCCGCTTCGCGAGCGGATCGACCGAATCGCCAAGGAAGTCTACGGGGCGGACGGCGTGAGTTATTCGCCCGAGGCGGCGGCCAAGGCCGAGCGGTTCGAAGCCGATCCGAAATACAAAGACTACGTGACCATGATGGTCAAGACCCATCTGAGTCTGAGCCACGATCCGACGCTCAAAGGCACCCCGAAGGGCTGGACGTTGCCGATCCGCGACTTCCTCACCTACAGCGGCGCCAAGTTCATCTGCCCGGTGGCCGGCAATATTTCGTTGATGCCGGGAACCGGCTCGAACCCAGCCTACCGCCGCGTCGACATCGACGTGGAGACCGGTCGCGTCAACGGGCTGTTTTAAGGCCGGTTGCATCGCATCGCATCACATCCTAGAAGGAGAATGAGATGGTAAAAATGTCGTTCGGTACCTTTATCGTCATTCCGATTGTCATCGCGCTGCAAGCGGTTACCATGATGATCCTTACGCCTTACGTTCCTCTACTCGGAACCGTTGACGGTGCTTCAGGGTTGATCACGTGGATCTCGTTCCAGGCCTGGGCCGTGTACTTCCTGGCTGGCTGCACTCCGAAAATGGGCGTGAAAGCGCTGCTTGGCTATGCCGGCGGTATCGTCGCATCCATTGCCATCTTCGAGCTTGCCGGTCTATTCGGCGGTTGGTTTCCCGGATTGGTGGTCGCCCCGCACAACTGGGCTCTTTACCTGGCTGTCTTCCCGGTGGTCGTTGTCGTAATCGCTATGGAGAAGGTTCCGGGGCTCGACTTCGTCCCGTCCTACTTTGTCGGTGCCGGCGTCTTCTTTGCCCTATGCACTTACTTTCCGCAACCGGAAGGTGCCGCACCGGATCTGTACGCCAGGTGCGCACGGTACGGAACGCTTGCCGGATCCGAACTGGTTGCCTGTGCCATTGGCCTGAC